>CAYGXH010000066.1:0-10401 GCA_964353675.1 uncultured Chlorobiaceae bacterium | reverse complement strand
ATGGAAATATCATTGTTCATTGTGATCCTCTCGGTGACCATGTGTTTTTATTCTGCTTGCCTTGGGAAGATGACGGAAACATTATTGAGAATTCCGTACCTTTGCCGATAGTGGATGCTACTGTGATCTTTCCGCCGTGCCGTTCTATGATACCGTACACAACTGATAAGCCAAGGCCGACTCCTTTCCCTTCTTTTTTGGTTGAATAAAACGGTTCAAAAATGTGGGGGAGATCTTCAGCGGGTATTCCACACCCGGTGTCGGTAAGTTTGATAAAAGATTGGCCGGTAGCCCCGTCCCTGAAAACTTCGATTGTCATTGTTCCTCCTTCAGGCATAGCTTCGGCAGAGTTGACGAAGAGAGCGATGAGAGCCTGTTCGATCTGGTTCGCATCACAGAGAATCATTATCTCCTCGTCCTCGTATATCTCCTGAAAATGGATGTTGGATATGTGAAAGTGATGCTGAACGAGCTGTACCGATTTATTGATTATTTCTTTCAGAAGGACGAGCGTAAATTCGCCGGCTTGCTTCTTCGAAAAGAGGAGTAGATTCTTCACAATGTTCCCGCACCGTTCGGTTTCCCGAATGATAAGCTCCAATTCCTCAAGCGCTTCTTTTGCGGCGTCTCCGATTACGGAGTTTTTCTTGAGCTGCCTTGAAATAAGTTTGGCGTAGGTAAGAATTCCCTCAAGCGGATTGTTAAGTTCGTGCGCAACGGTTGCCGACAGCTTGCCGAGAGAAGCCATCTTCTCAATCTGGAGAATCTGTTCGTGGATTCGTTTCAGTTCGTCTGTTTTCTCCTGAACACGTTTCTCAAGTTCTTCCGACCAACGCTCGTTCTCCTCCATAACGGATCGGAGAGATGCGGTCATGGAATTGAACGACTGAGCAAGAAGGCCGAGTTCATCACTTGAACGGATCTGTATCATATGGTTGAGATTACCTGAAGAAATTTCCTTCGTTCCCTCAATCAGACGATGAACCGGTTTATGAACGGTTCGATACAGGAATAGGAGTGAGGTGATAATAAGAGCGAGTATGGCAATCCCGGCGTAGGCGGTAAGCTTTCCCTGTGCATTTGCAATGGATGCATCGACATGCTCAAGCGACATCCGAACGTCGAGGACACCAAGGACGGTCTTGTCGGGAGGGTGCGCATGACATTCGTTATCGGAGCAGCTCTTTTCGTTCCGGATGGGATTGATGAGTCCCAGGATGCGGTAGCCCTGCGGTGAAGTATAGACCCGCATCCGGTTATTCATTGGGAGTGAACTGAGTGGTTCCTCCTGATTGTGGCATCCATAGCAAGCTTCGGTGTGCATATCAACTACGGTTCGTTCCTCTGCCTTGCTCGTGGAAACAATAATTTCGCCGCGTTTGTTATAGATGCGGATTCCCTCTACGCCCGGTTCCTTCCCGACCATCGTAATGATCTGATACACATCCTCATTACGATTCAGAAGCATGCTGTAGTGCGTCGAGTTCTTGATGACGTCGCTCAAACTGTTAGCGCTCTGGTAGACATACTCCATTGTTTGGTCACGGTGAAACTTGATTATGAAGTATGTTGATAGTGTTGTAAGCCCTACGAGCAGTATGAAAGTGCCGCCGAGAACGCGAAAACTGAGTGATTTAAAATATTTCAAGCATTTTCCTCATATGAAAACAATTTCATGCTCAAGGCAATATATAAAGAGCAATCTGTATGAATATTGAAAAAAACTAGGAAAAGTGCAATACTAATGGCAGAGGGGAGAAACTAATCAAGATGGCGTGTTATTTCGGGTTGACAAATATGCGTCTTACCGCTTCAAGGTATTTCTCGGGACCTAGGATTTCTGATATATCATCGAGGGGCGTACCGCCGTCCATCAGTGTGGGACCCACGGAAGGGACATTCTCCTGCAGCATTCCGGTTAACGTATCGTGAAAAGCCAGGAAATCTTTTTTGTACGCATGATCGGCATGTTCGGCAGTGAGGAGGTTTTCCGTATACTGGTCGTGGGATTGAGGCGTAAGTTCAAAGATCCAGCCGTCTTCGACCGGACTCTTTGAGAGAATTTGAGGATTGGACAGAAGGGTTGTATTCACCGAAATGACACGCCCATCGACCGGAGAGTATATAGGAAGTGTTCCATGGGAAAATAGTATCCAGCCCGTCGGCTGATTACAGGTTACCCGCTGTCCGCATGAAGGGAGTACGATACCTCTGAGCGAATGGAGTACATCAGCGAGCCTCGGTTCGAATCCTATGCGGAGATACTGATCGTGAATTGTCTGGATCCAGTAATGGTTTGATGAGTAAAGCATGTCAGGATTCAACGTTTTGGCTGAAGTCAGAGCAAGCGCTTGCACCTCTGTCCGTGCTCTCAGTCGAGGTTGGTTTCCCCGCTCCCCCCTCAGAGCTATGTTGAGCAGACATGTTTCACATTCGTAGTGATGATCGCAGAGCTGGTATGATAAAACTCCGGCTGTCATCCATACACATCGGGCTTCCTGCTGAGGTATGATTCGGAACGAGTTTTCGTCTGAGGTTATGTCCATTGTGCTCGCTTCTTGTTTTGTTGAAGAAAAGTTATACTTTCCATTTTTAGTTACAGTTCCCTGAGAAAAAATTCCTTCTGAATTTTGTTCCATTCATCTTCGCTGAGAGCATCAACAAAGTCAGGGACGAGCGTTCCTCCGTCCTGAAGAACGGGTCCGATCTTTGGTGCAAAGAGCTGTGCAAGTTGCATGCGCAAAGCGTCCTGCCATACTCTCGCGTTGGAACTGCTCATGAGGTTCCTGAATTCCCGATGCGGATTCGAGGGAATGAGCCGTACCAGCCAGCCATTTTCCTGTTGTTTTGAGTCGGAGGTAATTTCCCGTGTTTCCTCTACTCTGCCGCTCAGCGGTGAATAGAGAGTAATCGCCTTTTGTTTATGGCGGAGCGTGACAAGAGCGTCGCCCTCCTGCACGGCGGTTCCTTTCTGAGGAAGTTGAAGACCGTCGATGCTTCCGATGAGCTCTCTTACAAATCCGACAATCCCGATTGTGGCGGATGTCGGTTTGTTAAACTCAATCCAAGTGTAACCCGGATGATAGAACCTGGATGATGCAGATCTGTCAACCTCGATATCGGCTCTAACCGGTACAACTTTTTTACGGGTGTCAAGATACAAACGAATCACAATAAAAAGGGCAAATGTGACAAGTACTATGATTGCTACCATAAGAATGCTCCTTCTTCAACAATATTTACTATATATAAACCTCCAATTATCGTACCAATTTTAAATGTTAATTGTAAATACTCTCTAAGTCATTGTATCTTTATGAATTAAAAGGTTATTTGGCTCTATGTCACAGATAGAGAAAAAAATTGCATCGTTGAATAATTATACATTTTATTCATTGGAAATGATTTTCTATTGATATTTTCAATATTTAAGGATTTAACAGTGTTGAATTATTATACAGTTAATGTTGATTAAAGACATAGATATTTATATAAAAATTATTCAAAAGGAAATAAAAGAAGGTCCGGATTAAGCTTTGGGGCTTTGAAATCAGGGGAAAACGGTTGCATGAAACCGAATTCTTTTGTAATATCATGGAACTTTAAGCAATGATCATGGTCCCATGATCACATTTCCACATCTTAGACGCTGCTGCAATTCTTGAATATATGGTGATTACACAGCATTACGATTAGGTAACATATTATCGACAAAGAACAGAACAAAATGCGAGGAGGCTTTTTATTGTCTCTATCATATATGTGCCTCTTTTGTTCGCGATGTTGGTAGTTGATAGATTGGCGTAGCTTGCTGTGTATCGAAAAGAAGGAAGTGTATGCTGAGTTGCGCAGGCTATTTGATGCAATAACCGTCCTGAGTAAGAGGATTATAAAAGGGAAAGTGAGTCTTACCGGGGGCTACCGCTCTTTCCAACCGATCCTCGATCTTATACGGCAGGCACGTGCCCGTTCCTTCCGGGCGGTGAACACCGAGCTGATTTCGCTCTACTGGAACATCGGTAAGTTCATCAGTCTAAAAATTCAATCTGATGGTTGGGGGAAGTCCACGGTTCAATCACTTTCGGCGTTTATTCATCGAAAGGAACCGCATGCGACCGGTTTTTCAGCCCAGAACCTTTGGCGTATGCGACAATTCTACGCTGAGTACAATGGACGGAAAAACTCTCAGCACTGCTGAGAGAATTAAGCTGGATACACAACCTGCTTATTCTTGGTAAATGTCCGTCGGCAGACGAGCGTGAGTTTTACATCCGTTGTGCGATAAAAGAGCTGTATTAATTACTTCTTGTTGCAGGAATTCGGGATATTTGTTATAATAAGCATCAGTAAATTATCCTTTCCGATGTTATATCGGTAGGAAGCATCCCCAGCTTGGAGAGTTCGATGAGGATTAAAAAAACGGTACGGCGACGGGAGAATCAGTTTGAGATCTTAAAGAATAATGGTTTTTACCCTTCTAATACATTCCAGGAAAAATTCTTGCTCACGGCATGAATATTAATCATTCGATTGAAAGCGACAGCTAAATGCCCAAAATATTTGATAACATTGAAAATCAGCTTCTTGATGGATTGAAATATACACTTGAAGTTTCATATAAAGCTGATTTCTGCGTCGGTTACTTTAACCTCCGCGGCTGGCGACAGGTTGCTGATAAAATCGACGTGTGGACAGGCGGAGACGGTAATCAATGCAGACTGCTGGTCGGCATGCAGCGCCGACCCGATGAGATGGTTAGGGAGATGGTTTTCAAAAAAGAGCCAGAGCTTATTGATCAAGGAACAGCAGTCGGGCATCGTAAAGCGCTTGCACAGGAATTCAGGGAACAACTCACTATCGGCATCCCTACCGAAGCGGATGAGATCGGCCTCCGGAAGTTGTCATCGCAGATCAAACACAAGAAGGTTATCGTTAAGCTATTCCTACGTCACCCGCTTCATGCAAAACTGTATCTGTTGTTCCGTGACGATAAAATCAGCCCCATCATCGGTTATGTAGGCAGCAGTAATCTTACGCTTGCCGGACTCAAGAATCAGGGGGAACTTAATGTTGATGTGGTTGAGCAGGATGCAGCTCAGAAACTGGCAACATGGTTCAACGACCGATGGAATGATCGTTGGTGCATCGATATCTCGGAAGAACTCTCTCACATCATTGACGAGAGCTGGGCTGCCGAAGCGTTGCGCCATCCGTACCACATATACTTAAAGATTGCATACCATCTTGCAGAGGAAGCAAGAACGGGAGTTAGTGAATATAATATTCCACTCTCATTCAGACACCTCCTGCCTTTTCAAATTGAGGCAGTAAAGATCGCAGTGAAAAAGCTCGACAAGAGGGATGGTGTGCTTATCGGTGATGTTGTCGGACTGGGTAAGACTCTAGTAGGATGTGCAATTGCAAAAATATTTGAGGAATGGCATTATGCATCAACTCTGATCATTTGCCCTCCCAATCTGAGGAAAATGTGGAACGCATATATCGACCGATACGACCTGAAAGCAAAAACGCTGTCGATCGGTGAAGTACAACAACGGTTGCCGAACTTGAGACGATTTCGCCTTGTGGTTATCGATGAAAGCCATAACCTACGTAACGACCTTGGCAGACGATACAATGCGATTCAGGAGTACATAATGGAAAATGAGCCGAAAGTTGTTTTGCTTACCGCCACACCGTATAACAAGACATTCATAGACCTCTCAACTCAGCTCCGTCTCTTCGTTACTGAAGATTTAGATCTCGGTATTTCGCCGGAACGATATATCGAACAAATCGGAGGACCTGTGCAATTCAATGCGCAACATTCCGATACATTTATTCGAGGAATACGTGCATTTGAACGCAGTCACTTAATCGACGACTGGCGTGAGCTGATGCGGATGTTTATGGTTCGCCGTACAAGAAGTTTCATAAAGGACAATTACGCCAAAACCGATCCTACGAACCAACGAAAATACCTCGTATTCACAGATGGTAGCAGATTCTACTTCCCTGATAGAATTCCAAAGAAAGTAGAATACAAGTTTAATTCTGCTGATCAAAACGACCAATATGCACGGCTTTACTCGTCGATAGTGGTTGACATAATTAACCGTTTGAACCTTGCGCGTTACGGCCTCGGAAAATTTTTAGAGGAACATCCAACAGTACAGCCGACCAGGGATGAGCAGGTCGTAATGGATAACCTCTCCCGCGCCGGAAAACGCTTGATGGGATTCTGTCGAACAAATCTATTCAAACGCCTCGAAAGCAGCGGCCATGCATTCCTGCTCTCAATTAGTCGGCATATCTTCAGAAATTACGTTTATTTTTATGCACTGGAGCGTGGTCTTCCATTGCCAATAGGTCCGCAGGAAGGAAATCTGCTCGATGAATTTCTCGACGATGAAGACCTTGATCCTTCTAGAGATTCCAACACACTTACTCTGATGCTCAAGGAAGATGAATACCTTAATCAGGCGAGCGCTGTATACGATTTTTATAAATCCGAATATGGTCACCGACTCGATTGGATTCGCTCTGAACTCTTCCAGTCGAATCTCAAGCATTCACTGATTGATGATGCGAGAGAACTGCTCAAGGTTTTGGAAATAGCCAAAGCATGGGATGCCGACAAGGATCGACAATTAAAAGCGCTGCACGATCTCTGCACGAAAAACCATCCCAACGAAAAGATTATTATCTTTTCACAGTTTGCCGATACAGTCGAATATCTCTATACCCAGTTAAAACGACTCGGTGTTTCGCAGATCGAGTATGTAACTGGCAATTCTGAGGATCCAACCGATTATGCTTATCGGTTCAGCCCCGATAGCAACGACAAAATAGGTATTAAAGGTACGGACAAGGAGATTCGCGTACTAATATCCACAGACGTCCTCAGCGAAGGTCAAAATCTTCAGGATGGACACATAGTTGTCAACTTTGATCTTCCGTGGGCATTGATCAGGTTGATACAGCGAACGGGACGAGTAGATCGTATCGGCCAGAAGTCCGAGCGGATTCTTTGCTACTCATTTCTTCCCGAAGATGGTTTGGAAAAAATTATACGTTTACGTAACAGACTAAGAACCCGTATCCAGCAGAATGCTGAAGTTGTAGGTTCCGATGAGGTGTTCTTTGAAGGAGACCCGGTAAATCTTGCTGATTTGTACAACGAAAGGGCCGGCATTCTCGACAAGGAGGATGAAGGCGAGGTAGACCTTGCTTCGTACGCGTATCAGATCTGGAAAAATGCCACCGACGCCAACCCGGAACTCGAGAAAACTATTACGTCACTCCCCAATGTTGTGTACGCAACTAAACCGCACCCTACAAGTTATAAGAAAACAGAGGGAGTTGTTGTCTATACACGCACTGCAGACGAAAACGATGTTCTTGCATGAGTAAACAACAGCGGGGAAATCATCACGCAATCGCAACTGACAATACTCAAGGCGGCAGAGTGCACACCCGAAACAACTTCCTTGCACAAGCTTGAGAAACATCATGCGCTGGTTGAGTCGGCGATGGGGTATATTCAGGAAGTGGAGAGGAGTTTTGGCGGCCAGCTCGGCAAGAAAACAGGCGCCAGGTATCGCACGTACACCAAGCTCGTCGGTTACTACGAAGAAAACAAAGATACCTTATTTGTCACGGACGCGTTAAAGAAAGCGATTGATGACATATACAAATATCCATTACGGGACACAGCCAAAGATACTCTGAACCGCAAACTTAAATCAGGCATTAATCCTTCCGAGCTTGCTGAACTTGTTATCGCTCTTCGTGAAGAAAACAGGCTTTGCCTCGTTGACGAGGCAGAAGTTAAGCGCAGAGACCCTCAGATTATTTGTTCATTAGGAATGAGGGTGCAGTAATATGCCGATACCGAAAGCAACATTCTTTCGTTACATAAAAGAGTTCAAACTTAAGGAATTATTCAACGAACTTGGATGGGATAATGCAAACATAAAGTATCCAGTAAAAGTAGATGATAAGATCTATAACTTGAGTTCGATTGCACAAAAGAAAGACTTTTTGATTTTTCTCTGCACAGCAGACGGTGGTAATGGAATCCCCGATTCAACGACGAGAAAAAAGATTGATAACGCCATTACAAAGATACACTATGAGCACTTAATAATATACATCGATGAAAAGAAAATCTACCAGCGCTGGGAATTGATGATACGCGAGCAAAATAAACCGCTTGTCTGCCGACCAATTAATTACTATACCAATCAAGAACCGGAGCTTTTGTTCCAGAAACTGGAAGGTCTCTTCTTTACGTTTGAGGATGAAGAGAAACTGAGCATTGTAGATGTTCGTTCACGAGTAATGGCAAACTTCGAAAAGAACGCCGAGGTTGTTACCAGGAAATTCTACGAGCGGTTCGAAAAAGAGCATGGAAAATTTCTCCGCTTCATCGAAGGTATCGAAAACGTTATTGACAAGGAATGGTACGCTTCGCTAATGCTCAATCGGTTAATGTTTATCTACTTCATCCAAAAAAAGAGTTTCCTCGATCAAGATAGAGATTATCTGAGAAACAGGCTCAAAGTAGTCCAACAAAAAAAAGGTAAGAACAAGTTCTACTCTTTCTACAGAAACTTCCTTTTGGTTCTTTTCCACAAAGGATTGGGTTCGCCACTGCGGGATGCAGAGCTCGAGGCGGAAATAGGCAAGGTTCCCTACCTCGACGGCGGTTTATTTGACGTTCATAAGCTTGAGCAAGAGAATACAAACATATCGATCAAGGATGAAGCTTTCGAACGCATATTCGATTTCTTTGATGAATACAATTGGCATCTTGATGCACGAATCACCGCAACTGGTAAAGATATTAATCCGGATGTTATCGGCTACATATTTGAAAAATACATTAACGACCGAGCGGCGATGGGTGCGTATTACACCAAGGAGGATATAACCGAGTACATAAGCAAAAACTGCATCGTGCCCTGGCTTTTTGATGAAGTGAAGCGCAATTATCCAAAGCCGTTTGCCGTAGGTCGGAATGACACTCCGACCTACAGCGTGTGGTCCTTCCTACGGCAGACCGACGACACGT
This sequence comes from uncultured Chlorobiaceae bacterium, assembly GCA_964353675.1. Taxonomy (GTDB): domain Bacteria; phylum Bacteroidota; class Ignavibacteria; order UBA10030; family SZUA-254; genus CAYGXH01. Next base: position 1,325 of record CAYGXH010000066.1, on the reverse strand, counting down.
TCATCTATCCGGCCGTCAAGCACGGTATCCCGCCAATAGATGAAGCACGGCGGGCAGGCAAGCCCGACACGAATGAAAAAAACGGTTTCGACGATCTCCCCGAAGATGTACGCTCCTGCATTGACCCCAACACACCCGACCTTGTTGAGAAACGAAAATGTTGGAATAGGCCGGCTCCTTCCGATATCGCTTTGCCTACAGAGATTTATCGCGAAGTAATTGCCCGACGAAAGCGCTACTACGAAGTGCTACACAAGATAGAAGTTGGTGAGATTACAGAAATAAACGACTTCATCACATACAACCTCGACATACGCCAGTTTGCGCAGGATGCACTCACAGAAACCGATGACCCAAAGCTGATCATGGAGTTTTACAAAGCCGTTCGGAAGATCACCGTACTCGATCCGACATGCGGCTCGGGCGCATTCCTGTTCGCGGCGCTCAATGTGCTCGAGCCTCTCTACTTTGCCTGCGTAACACGGATGCGCGAGTTTGTTAAAGAAGGCGGAAAGGGGAAACATAAATTCTTCGAGGAACAACTTGGAATTATAGATGCTGATGAACATCCCAGCGAAGAATACTTCATTTACAAGTCCATAATTCTCCACAATTTGTACGGCGTGGATATTATGAAAGAAGCGGTGGAAATTGCCAAACTCCGGCTTTTCCTGAAACTCGTCGCGACTGTAGATGTTGATTACAATAAAGACAACTTGGGACTTGAACCACTGCCCGACATTGATTTTAACATCCGCTCGGGAAATACTCTCATTGGCTATGCGACGTTAGCAGACCTTGACAAGGGGGAGCAAGGCGGACTGTTTGGCGATGAGGAGAAACAGGCAATCCTCGAAGAAGCCGACGTAGTGAGCAGGTCGTATGCGCGGTTCAAGGATGCGCAGTTGGTGATGCACTCCGACCCAAAGACGTACAAGGATGCAAAGAACGAACTGAACAACCGACTCACGGTTCTTAACGACAAGCTCAACCGATACCTTGCAGTCACCTACCTCGGGCCAGCGCACAGCAAGGTCGCATACGACAAGTGGCTCACCTCTCACCAGCCGTTTCACTGGTTGGCGGAGTATTATACCACGATAGAACAGGGTGGGTTTGATGTGATTATTGGGAACCCGCCGTACGTGGAGTACAGCAAGGTCAGAAACATTTATACTGTGAGTGGCTACAGTACAAATCCTTCTGGAAATCTTTTTCCAATGGTTGTCGAGCGTAGCTTCATGGTCCTTTCAGAGACTGGGCGTTGTGGAATGATCCTGCAACATTCAGGTTTTTGCACACCAAGGATGCAAGAGTTGATTGAA
>CAYGXH010000065.1:0-10595 GCA_964353675.1 uncultured Chlorobiaceae bacterium | reverse complement strand
GTAGCCCCCAGTTAATGTAGGATGGAAAAAATCCTGCCACAATAGTGCCAACGATGAATGCACCTCCGAGGCTGATAATGATCAACAAGAGGTACTTTTCAGTGCGCTGCGAATAGGGAGATGAATCGGGAGTGGACATTGTGGTAGAAATGTACTATTTTCACACTCGAAATCAAAATATCTTACTCATGACTAAGAAACGAGATTGAAATTCCTTTAAAAATACAGTATCTTTGAATTATCGCGCCAGTAGCTCAACCGGATACCCGCCCGCCTGTGGCGTTCGGGCGGGGAGCAGCAGACTCATAATCTGCGGGTCGTAGGTAAAATCCTTCCGCATTAAAAACATTTCGGTATAAATCTCATCCCTGGTTACCAATGTGGTTACCTTCTCACCATTAGTTCGCTATGCAATATGCATGGTGAATTATGTTCCTATCCAAAAGATCGAATGGTCTTTTTTACCTTTGGTATCCAGATGAAACAGGTAAAAGACATAAGGTATCGACAGGTTGTTTCCGCAAATCTGATGCGTTAAAATTCCTCAACAGTTTTACTCCTCTATCGACAGCAGTATCTAAAACATCCGTATTACTCTCACAGTTCTCAGATCAGTTCACGACTTCCCACAAAGGATTGATTAGGGATAGGACTCTCAAGCGTAATTATCTCCCTGCTATTGAATTATTCAAGCAGATATGTGGTGACCGTGATCTACATGCTTACACAATCAAGGATGTGGAACATTTCAAGCTAAAGAGACTGGAGACATGTTCTCCGGTTACGGTCAATATTGCCTTCCGTGCTCTCAGGTCCGTATTCAGCCACGCTGTTAAGATGCAGTTAATCGATGAGAATCCGTTCCAGAAATCATCACAGATTAAGATACCGGAACGGTTACCTGTATTCATGTCGAAGACGGATTTCCTTAAGCTGTTATCAGTTGTGAAAGAGCCGGAGCTTAAAGATCTGTACCTCTTCGCCGTTATGACTGGATTACGCTTGGGTGAGATTCTGAATCTTCAGTGGAATAGTGTAGATATGGAGAGACGCTTGATCTTACTCCAAAACAGTGAGCACTTCTCTACAAAGTCCGGTAAATGTCATGCTGTTCCCATGAATGATACTGTGTATGAGATCCTGTCAAGAAGGTATCTGATAAGAATTGCATCAGATTACATATTCCACCGTAAAGGAAGACAGCTGCAAGAGAGCTATGTATCGCATAAGTTTAAAAAATACATCCGTCAGCTTGGTCTCAACGAAAAGCTTCACTTCCATTCCCTACGTCATACATTTGCAAGCTGGCTTGTACAGGATGGGGTAAGTCTGTACGAGGTGCAAAAGTTGCTGGGACATAGTAATATCTCAGTTACACAGGTATATGCACATTTACAGCCGGAGAGGTTACATAGTACGGTGAATAGGATATCTATAGCTCTAAATTAAGGAAATATTGGGTATTTCATTCATTTGCACATAGAAATAATTGCTATTGAATACTCCAATATTTATATTCAGCTAATTATCAATAAAAGGTTTTCGGAGCGTGTAGGGGATTGCGCTTCTGTGACCTGATAGTTCTGGTGAGGGAATTGAACAACTATCCATACTTTCTCTAACCTTCTAAACTACCAAGCCACTCTGGTGTATATCAAATCGATACAATGAAATAGAATTTATTGCCAACCGGAGAATTTATGAAACACTGCATCACGAGATATTTTATCAACTTATTATACTTCTTATTCTTCATCTTAATTATTCAATTTACAAATGCTCAGATAAAAGGTTGGATAAAACTCTCTTTATCTACTCATCCCGAAGCACGAGAGGGTATGATGATGACGTATGATGAAGTAAAAAATAAAGTGTTGTTATTCGGAGGTTCCTCACAGTCGACAATATTTGATGATACCTGGGAATGGGATGGTGAAAATTGGACTCAATTATATCCTTCACGACATCCATCCGCCCGTATGGGCTATGCAATGACTTATGCAGATTCAGGTAAAATACTTTTATTTGGAGGTGATTCAAGTGATGTTCTTCTCAATGATACGTGGGAATGGGATGGTGAAAACTGGACTCAATTGTTTCCAAGCCAATCTCCATCACCAAGAAAATTTACCTCAATGGCAATTAATAAAAGTAATCATAAAATAATTTTATTTGGAGGAGAAGCAACTGATGAGATTAAAGGAGATACTTGGGAATGGAATGGTACAAATTGGACTGAAAGATTTCCTGGTAATCATCCTAATAATCGGTCAGGACATACTATGGCTTATTATTCGATTAGTAATGATTTAAGGTTAATTGGAGGTGATGCAAGTGGAGTATATTTTTATGATAGCTGGGTATGGGTGAGCGACGTTTGGCAAAACAGCGCTCCATTTCCTTATGCGTTGACACATCATACAATGGTAGCGTACGAAGGTAATACATATGAACCTTTGAGATCATTTATCGTTTGGGGAAGAACATATGGAACACAAATTTCCAATAGTACTTGGTCGTTTACTGGGGGTTGGACTAGCCTTAATGTAATTTCATCGCCAGAACCACGTCTTAATGCGGCTATGGCGATTAATCCGAATCATAATGGCTTAATTATTTTTGGTGGTCGTTCCGCTTTACCGCTATCTGAATCCTTTTATTATGATACTTGGGAACTCACGCAACAACCTCGAATATTTTCAATCAAAGACGTTCCATATGACCAAGGTGGTCGAGTACAAATAAGATGGTATTCATCAATTATTGAATCCCTTTACCCTGAACCAACACAATATTATTCCATTTGGCGTGCCATTCCAGATGGAATTTCCATGACTGGACGGAAAGTTGAATTAAAAGATATCACACATAACTTTAATGAGAAAGCTTATATGATTACTAAAGTGAATGGCAAAAATTATGCTTGGGAATGGCTTTCAAATCAGCCAGCAAATTGGTTTCCCGAATATTCATATACAGCATCCACATTATATGATTCCATGAGTTCTATAAATGGAATGCATTACTTTCTCATTTCTGCACGTGCCGCAACAGCATCATACAGTTTTATTTCAAATATTGATAGCGGGTATTCAGTAGATAATTTTTACCCATCAGCAGTGACTGGATTGAGTGCAATTGTACAGGCAGGTCAAAAAGTTCTGTTATATTGGAACCCCGATACTATTGACCCAGATGTTAGACACTATGATGTCTACCGTTCACTAACCGCTGGATTCATACCTAATCCATCTATGAAGATAGGCACAACGATTGGTTGTAATCTGATAGATAATTCACCGATTCAAGGGGAAGTAAATTATTATCGTGTTGTCACGGTGGATATTCATGGGAATGAAAGCGTACCTTCATCTGAGGTATCGGTAAGGATAAATAATATAACCTCAATCCTTAACGCGAAATTAGGTTGGAATATAATTTCTTTACCATTGAGTGTTGCCGATGCATTAAAAATACACCTTTTCCCGACTTCAATTTCAGATGCATATTACTTCAGTTCTGGGGGTTATCAAACAGCAGATACACTAAAAAATGGGGTAGGCTATTGGCTAAAGTACAATGGGGATGAGAATATAACAATCGAAGGAACTCTAAGGGATAAAGATACTATTGAAGTTGTTAATGGTTGGAATATGGTCGGGTCGCTGAATACCCCAATTCCAGTCAGTACTATTGAATCAGTACCTCTTGGTATAATAACGGGAGATTTCTTTGGATATCAAGGTAGTTACTTTTCGACAGATACATTAAAGCCATTCATGGGGTATTGGGTGAAGGTTAATCAGGATGGGCAATTGATTTTATCGTCACCCCTTAAATAAGGATTAATCACATGGGATTATTATCAAACGAGCCATCAGATGACCCCAAGTGGTCATTTTTTATCGCAGTCACATCCGTGGAATTGACCGATACTGTCCTTAATCAACTCGAAGAACAAATTGGTGTTGACAGTGGTATACTAAAGTCTCAAGTACAAATCTTCGTGTGTTTCGCAATATATGTTTGTCTGAGAATGAAATTGGGTGAAAGGGCTTATAAATTGGTTTACGAGTATCTCAATGAGTTGGCTGATACGGTGCAAGAAATGGCTAACCAATTTTCATGGTTAACGAAGAGGGATGTGAAAAGTGAAATGTTATACACATTCAAACAGTATAATGAACTTTTCAATCAAGAGGACGATTCTTATACGGCGATTGAAAAGGCGTTTGCAAGAAATGTTGTTCGTAAGGGACATGTCAATACAACCGACATTTTTAAGAGGTTAGTACTTTCATTTACTAAATTAGAGATATGAATTTATATATACTTACTAATTTCTTATCACAGTATTTAATGCCCACCTCGGAAAGGGGGAATAATATGATTATTTGTTCTGCCAATCAGAGCATTCATATATCTACCTTATTGAAAGGATAAAATCACACGGGCCCAGCATCCCCGTCGTTACCAATCGCCTCCCATTGGTGCGACAAGCTGGGCCCTTTCTAATACATATTAAAAAAAGGATAGCCAACAACGGCCATCCTCAATTCACCTGCTGATCCCACCTAACCGCCCGATGTCCCATTAAATCTGCATACATTTTAATTGTACGAGCTATAAATAGCTCATCCGTCTGCTTTGGTAGGATGCTTACAGCATCCACCAGTTTCTCAATCGTAAGTTCAGGCATCTCACCCTGGCCTTTTTAATTACATAGTATGGCAGATAGGATATAGATAGCGTTGAATTAGACGGGAAGAGGAATCTACCCCTGTGTAATCTACCCCTGGCATGGAGGGTTGATTTTAGTTTTAAATATATATAATTTACGATCAGATACCTTCCAGTTCTGGCAACGTCCTTATTAAGGGACGTGTGGTGAATAACATTTGTGAGGCTTGTTATGATGCGTATTTTAATAGCAATTTCCTTCCTTATTATTTATCCTCCATCAGCATCCGCTCAATGGTACTACCAATATCCAGATCCACAAGGAAGCATTTTGAATGATATTTATGCCTTGAGCATGAATAATGTAATAGCTGTCGGTGCTCATGGAACAATAATCAGAACAACAGACGCTGGTTTAAATTGGGATGTTCAATACCATGTTTGTGGTACAATTGGTGATTTATATGATATTTATTTTGTAAACGATAACATTGGGTGGGTGGTTGGAGAGCATGGTATTATATTAAATACAGTTAATGGTGGAATAACCTGGAACCTGCAACAAGATGGAGTTTCTACAAATCTAAATTCAGTTTATTTCGTAAATAATAAAATCGGAAATGTAGTCGGTGATAGTGGTACTATATTACGTACCACAGATGGGGGAATTAACTGGAAAACGCAATCAAGTAGAACAATTAATGAATTAAAATCTGTATATTTTCTTAATGAAATTATTGGTTGGGCTGTAGGAGGAGAGATAATTGTTAAAACTACAAATGGAGGAGTAATATGGTTGTCGCAACCAATTGAAATTGAAGATTATTTCAAATCCGTAGTATTTTTCGATTATGATACAGGCTTAGCAATTGGGGGTAGAAGTATTGGAGGTGGTAGAATTATGAAGACAACCGATGGGGGTGTAACATGGGAAAATCATATAAACATATATGCGGTAAATCTACAATTATTCAATAATAACTCTGCTTTGATATGTAGCGACGATGGTATGATACTCAGAACAACAGATAGGGCGGTTAGTTGGAACTATCAATCTGGATCACAAGGACGATACTTTAATACTTATAATTATCATTTTGTGGATACCAACATTGGATGGTGTATGAAAAGTGGATCGATATACCAAACAGTTGATGGAGGTAAAACTTATGAGGCAAAGACTAATTTAAAACGTAGATATTATTCTGCATTTTCTATTATCGATATAAATACAATCTGGGTAGTCGGAGATTCAGGCTCAATATTAAAGACTACGGATAGTGGATTAACTTGGATCGAACAGTTAAGTGGAACAAAAGAATTTTTTATTGATGTTGATTTTGTCGACCACAATAATGGCTGGATTATAGGAACGAAGGGAACAATCTTAAGAACGATAGACGGTGGGAATCATTGGCAGGCTGAATCGAGTGGTATCCATTCGAATTTAAGATCCATTAAGTTCGCAAATATAATCCGCGGGTGGATTGTCGGGGGTGACACACTGCTAAATACTTCCGATGGTGGTATTAGTTGGCAGAAATATTCAGTAGGCAACCGATGTAATTTATTTGAAGTATATTCACTTGACTCTGAAAATATATGGGTTGTGGGACAATGTGGGACTATCATAAGGTCAACTAATGGGGGTGATACATGGGAATTTAATTATACCGACATAGCATATTATTTATACTCAATATATTTCATAAATGAAAATATTGGTTGGTCTGTTGGCGAATCTGGAACAATAATAAAAACTACGGATGGTGGATTTAGTTGGACAAAACAAGAAAGTGGAACTGGTAACAGGTTGAGATCTGTGTATTTCATTGACAAAAATAAAGGATGGGTAGTCGGAGATGAGGAAACAATGCTATATACAACAAGTGGGGGAGAAAGTTGGTATAAACAACCTTCGATTTTGGGGCAGCATCTAATGGCAGTATATTTTGTCGACAGTCTCACGGGTTGGATTATAGGAAGTGGTGGGATAATTAAAACAACAAATGGCGGAGGTATGTTCGCAGGGAAACCACGCAAAATGGTTTTAAGTCAAAACTACCCAAATCCTTTTAATACCTCGACTGTAATTTCTTTTATAACTTATGAAAAAAAGGTTAGTTTGACAATTTACGATATACTTGGTCGGAAGATTACTACTTTGGTAGATGAAGTACGATCACCAGGAGAATATCACGTGGGTTGGAATGCAGATGGCGTGCCAAGCGGAGTGTATTTTTATAGGATAGTGGCTGGCGATTTTATTGAAACTAAGAAAATGGTGGTGGTGCGATGATAAAATGTTGTGTAAAATACTTCATCGAGATTTTTGTGTTGGCATTAGTTATTACCCCATTAATGATTGCCCAAGTAACTGACACAGTTCATATTAGAGCCAAATGGAATATGGTTTCTCTACCTTTGAAAGTTCAGGATGCTCACTATTTGACAATTTTCCCTGGTGCTCTTTCACAGCCATTTGAACATAGCACAGGATTTCCGCCCGAGACTTTAAAGATTGGTAAATCGTACTGGATGCTGTTTGCATCAGATACAAATTATCTTATCACAGGAGAACCAGTCCATAGCATTACAAAAGAATTATGGGCTGGTTGGAATATGATAGGCACATTATCATATCCGATTCCAATCAGCAATATTCAGACTGACCCATCAGGAATCATCATCTCCGACTTTTTTGAATACAATGCTGCACCAGGATATGAAAAAGTGGATACACTCATACCAGGTTCAGGTTATTGGGTGAAGGTTAATCAAGCTGGTAACTTGATTTTAACCTCCATGGGATATCCTTGTCCAGGGACTCCGATGATTGAATATGAGGGTAAAACCTACCACACTGTACAAATAGGAAAACAATGCTGGTTAAAAGAAAATTTAGATGTTGGGAAAATGATAAGTGGAAACCAAAATCAAACTAATGACGGAACAATTGAAAAATATTGTTACAATGATAATTCAATAAATTGTAATGTTTATGGTGGCTTATATCAATGGGATGAAGCAATACAGTATATAAACACAAATGGTGCCCAAGGAATCTGCGCTTCTGGTTGGCATATACCTACAATTATGGAATTAGATACATTAGCGTTGATGGTGTTGTATAGTGGTAGTGCATTAGAAGAAATAGGACAAGGTTTTGGAAACGGTGCAGGAACAAACAGTAGTGGATTTTCTGCACTTCTATCAGGTTATCGATATCATTGTTGCGGTTTCGACGATTCATTATACTCGACATTTTATTGGAGTTCTACAAATATTGTCGAGGTTGGGGCTCCATATGCAATGAGATTAGCGAATGGTGATATTTCATTCGACTATCTTGACGTTTGGGATGCTGGTTTCAGTATCCGCTGCATCAAAAATTAACACACGGCCTCAGCACCCACGCCTCCTATTGGTGCGACAGCTGGGCCCTTCTTTATTACACTTATAAAAAAAGGATAGCCAAATCACTCCGGCTATCCTTCTTAATTAAAACGGAACTTTCCAAAAAATATTCCTGAGTAAATCCAGGATCCACTTCATTTGTTGATCTCCAGTTGTTGTTGATAAGTTGAACGTCCAACAATCTCTTATGCCATAATATCTCCTCCTTTTTCTGGAATAAGAAAATAATGGAAGAATCATCTCCCATTACTTTCGAAAGGAGCTCCTTATGACGCAACAAACTCACAACATCTTATGGCACTTCACGGAGAAACTTACAAGAGATCCGGATGATCGCGACGAGCTGGTGCTTATGGCCTGGAAAGAATCACAGAAGCTTGGTTCACGTGCCAGCATACCATTGATGATAAACATAATGAAACTACGTGCCAGGGAAATGAAACAACGCTCCGCGTTAGGATCTGACATATCAGGCAAGTCTGTACGGGATGCTTGGAATCATGATCGCGTTTCACTGAACAAGCCAGTTGGCGGGGTGGAGAGATTTACACTTGAGGAAACATTGGGTACGTATTACTGGAATCCACTCAGCGTGTGTATCGTGGATGACTTTGCGGCTGCTCTACCGGAACAGGAGCGTGCCGTCGCGGATTGTATTATAGCTGGATATACTGAAGATGAATCGATGCGTAGACTTGGATTATCTAAGTGCGCCTATCGTGCTGCTAAGCAGAAGGTAAAAGAAAAGGCGTTGAAGTATCTGAAATGATATAAAAGAGTGGACGATGTTGTCCACTCTATTTTTTAAAGTAATCCTCTTTCAGCTAAAGACGAATACGTCTCTCCTCCAAATATCAGATGATCATGTACAGGTATGCCTACGATTTTTCCCAAAGTAACGGAATCCTATACAAGCCCGGATGTTTAGAGTCTGCAGAAAGAATTATCAAAAATCAGTATCTCCTCGGATCGATGAAAACACGTCATCAGTTGCCACTCTTGGAAATATGTTCGAATTTTTTTAAATTGATAATGTTTCATCAAACTTCTAACAGTGCTTCTAACACTTTTTTGTTGGATCTCACGATAGAAGTCGGTGAAAACGCTTAAAATTGGAAGATTTTCAGATCGGGCCCTTAGCTCAGTTGGTTAGAGCAGCAGACTCATAATCTGCGGGTCGTAGGTTCGAGTCCTACAGGGCCCACTCAAAAAGATAAATAAAAAAGGATAGCTCCCAATGGCTATCCTTTTTCGTTTCTATTACGATTAGACTATTTTAAAATTACCATCTTTCGGCATTTTGTATATGTTCCGGACGTGAGCCGATATGTATAAACTCCGCTCGGCAAATTGTTCGCGTTCCATTCCAAAGATTTGCCTCCGGCTGTCTGAAATTCATTCACAAGCGTCTTTACTTCCTGACCGAGCAGATTATACACTTTCAGTGTCACCCAGCCGGCTGAAGGAAGCTGATAGTTTATCTTAGTGCTCGGATTGAACGGATTCGGGTAATTCTGATTTAAATAATAGCGGTCAGCAATAACGTTTTCGGTTTCCTTGACGGAAACAAGTGTGGAAGGATACTTTATTGTCGTAAAAACACTCCAGTAGTCCTTTCCACTGTATCCTGTCACGATAACACTTCCCTGGTTATCGAGAGCTATCGAATTCGGAAAATTCCAACAATTACCCGGTCCGTTGTCTCTCGCAGTCCACAGTACTGTTCCTGAAGTGTCATATTTGATTGTGAAAAAATTACTCATTCCCGCTTCCCCTTCACTGGTGCCCGTTACATAGATATTGTCCGCGCCGTCAATCGCTATCGCATACGCACCATCTCTGGAATTAGTCGGACCGTTATACGCAGCGATCCATTGTTGAACGCCTGATGAATTATATTTGACCGTAAGAAAATCATCGCTTGTGCTGTCGTTGTCGCTGGAACCGGTAACATATATGTTTCCCTTGTTATCTATCGCCATCGCGGCTGGACTTTCCTCGTTACTTGACGGACCATCGTATCTTGCCACCCACCGCTCGGTTCCCAGGGAATCATATTTGACCGTGGCATAGTCGCCACTGGTGCCAGATCCTTCGCTCTGCCCCGTGACGTAGGTGTTCCCCGATGCGTCAATTATCATTGAACATGTAACGTCGTAGGAACTCACCGGGCCATCATACCTTGCCACCCACTGTTCTTCACCCGCAGGATTATATTTGATCGTACAATAATCATAGTCGGTGCCTGATCCTTCGCTCGTGCCGGTCACATACACGTTCCCCGTCACGTCAGCGGCGACGGCGATGGCATAATCTTCATCATTCCCGGGGCCGTTATAAGTCGCCACCCACTGTTCGATCCCGGAGGAGTTGTATTTTATCGTAGCGAAATTATTACCTGTTATCGAATCGTTGCTTGTTCCTGTGACGTATAGATTACCGGCTTCGTCGATTGCGATCGCGTTTGCCTGATCATAGTCGTTTCCGGGACCGTTGTA
>CAYGXH010000064.1:0-10610 GCA_964353675.1 uncultured Chlorobiaceae bacterium | reverse complement strand
ATCGTCAGGAGATCGTTGCTGGCACTGCTCTTGCCAACCCATACTTCGTAACCGTGCTCAAGTGAAAATACCCGGAATGGAAGCGGGCTCTTCTCCTTCCCCTTCTGATCGAGGTTCAGCATGCGCAGAGCATCCTTATGTTCTTCGAGAATACTTTTTACCCCGGTAAATGTCTCAGATTCGAGTACGGATTTCTCAAGCTCCTTCAGTATCGCCAGCCTTTGCGCTAACTGCCGAGATCGGTGCTCTGTTTCCTCATGTTCCTTGGTCACCTTTCTGGCTCTCTGAAAATATTTCTCGGCATTATGAACCGGCGCCAATGCCGGATCGAGCGGTATTATAACTGTATCGGTCGATTTATGTAAATCCGGAACCTCAATTGTCTTCATCCCTTTCTTTATGCGGTCGAGATGCGCCAGAATGAGCTGACCATAGTATTCCAATGCCGCAGGATCCGTCGGCTTTTGGTTTTTTATCGAGCCAAGAGCTTTCTCAATCCTCCCAATTTCCATTCCCACTTTTTTCATCACTGGCTGTTTTTCTGTCTGTCCTCTGCGCGAACGAAAACGACCGACAAGAACCTCTTCGACCGCTTCGTTAACTGTTTGAAACTTTTTGTACTCGCAATTATCCAGAGTTCTAAGCTTAATTACGGAAAGCTGAGGGGCTCCATTTTCACCGATGTATACAATCGGCATCGGATTCTGCAACTCACCACTCATCGCCCCAAGCTCCATGCTCAACGCTCTCCGTTCTCTGCTCTCCGTTCTCTGTTCTTCTTCCTCAACTTTCAAATCCTCCGACATACCTGCCCTATACAATAGTTCCTTTACATACACAGGACCAAACTGCGGAATAAGCTCTTTCAGCGTACGCGATATATTTTTTCCCGCATGCAGACGGAGCGCTTCGTTGAATACAGACTCATCTTCAAATATCTTTTCATCGCATCGCCGTTCAGGAACAGTAAACTGTATACCGCTAAGCTCTCTGCTTCTCTTAAAACTCTCGACGATCCGGTCTGTATTATCAACAAGTAAGATGTTACTCTCGGCAGTATTATAGAGCCGTATAATGATTCTCATGCCTCCCGACACCGCGATGGTCAGCGTACGATCGCACGGGTGAATTGCGATTCTTTCTATATGTGAACTCTTAAGATTTTCAAACAGGGAAACCGAATTTTTTCTGGCGCGTGTCACGGCCCGACGCATAAGGATATAATTAAAACCGGGTGAGACAGAAATGCATAGTGATATCTCTTCTTCAGGCACATTGCGAGAAGGATGATTTATTAGTGCCACCACCAGCTCGTTTTTTTGCTGGGAGTATAGTTCCGTGATAGTAAAATCCCGAAGCGCTGCATCGAATTCCTTAGCGAGCGCTTTCAGGACATAGTACTGTACCAACATTTTATTTATCTTTCACCGATTTTCAACATAAATATAGACAAAAGGGCCTCTTTGTCAAAGGCAAGGAAGGATTTTTCTCTATCATTTTGGAAAAGCTGTGGAAATGTTTTCCTTGACGAAGGGGGGAATATTTTGTACCTTACAAGGGGAATTTTGTCTAAAAGCGAGCAATCCATCATGATTTTAAGTATGACAGGTTTCGGGCGGGGTGAAGTCACAAAAAACGGCACAACCGCCACTGCGGAAGTAAGAAGCGTGAACAGTCGGTACCTTGAGGTGACGACACGTCTTCCGCGTACAATAGCACTGCGCGAGAACGAAGTTAAAGAGGTTATCAGGACAAAGTTTATTCGCGGAAAGATCAACGTTGCGCTCTCGATTGTATCCGAGAACGGCGGCGAATCGCCTCTCAGAGTGAATAAGGGTGCAGCAAAATTGTATTATTCCCTGCTCAACGACCTTCGGAAGGTAGTGAAAATTCAGGAGAAGATTTCTATCACTCATCTCCTGCAGTTTCCGGATGTTCTAGAGGTCAACGGACTCGATAAAGGTGACGAGGGCAACTGGAATCTGGTTAAAAAATCGCTCACTATTGCGCTCGATGAAGCTTATAAAATGCGTAAGCGCGAAGGCAGCGAACTGTTGAAGGATCTCAAGCAGAGAGTCAATTCCATCGAATCAAGAATCAGCCAGATCGAACTCCTTGCCGGAGAGCGTGTACCTGAAGCCAGATTGCGCCTTGAAGAGAGACTCCATGAACTGCTATCAGATCCGTCGATCATCGATGAACGGCGTTTGGAACTGGAAATTGCCCTCATGGTAGATAAACTCGATGTAACGGAGGAGTGTGTTCGTTTCCGGAGTCATAACAAATTCTTTCTGAGCGCTCTTAATGATTCTGATTCACCCGGCAGGAAATTAAATTTTCTAACGCAGGAAATGAACCGCGAAGCAAACACCATAGGTTCGAAAGCAAACGATGCAACAATGTCACATCTAGTTGTTGAGATCAAGGAAGATCTGGAAAAAATACGCGAACAACTGCAGAATATAGAGTAGCCGCATGTAGTTTACCCTGCATATCCTGGCGATACTATAGTATATACTTCCGCCTCAAGTAAGCGGCAGATTTTTTAAAGAGATAATCTTATGCCATTACCCAAGTTATTCGTCGTTTCCGGACCGAGCGGATGCGGGAAGACGACGATCGCCGGGGAAATACTGCGCCGGCATCCCGATATAACATTTTCCGTCTCGGCAACAACCCGTCCGAAACGGCAAGGTGAAGTTGATGGGAAAGATTATTTTTTCATCACAAAAAAAGAGTTCGAAGAGAAGATTCACCGTGGTGGACTCGTTGAATGGGAAAATATTTACGGCGAATACTACGGAACATTAAAGAGTGAAGTCGACAGAGCCGCAAAGAGCGGTCACCCGATCATCTTCGACGTAGATGTAAAGGGCGCTCTTTCTATCAAGTCGCGGTATGGCGACCGGGCGGTGATCATCTTCATTAAACCGCCGAGTATCGAAACGCTCCTCGATCGTTTGCGCAACCGCAGGACGGAAACACCTGCAGAATTAGCCAAACGGAGCGAGCGTTTTAAGATGGAGCTCGAACGATCGAACGATTTTGATTATTGTGTTGTCAACGACATACTCGAAACCGCAATTACAGATGTAGATAACATCATACGCAAATATTTATAACCTGAATATCGAAAATAAATACACAAATAATCATACACAGAGGTAAGCTGCATGCCCATCAAACCATTGGACATCGAAAAATTAAGCAACAAAGCGGACAACATCTACGAAGCGATCGTTATCCTCTTAAAAAGAGCCCGGCAGATTAATGAGGAGATGAAGATCGAATTTAATCAGCGGATCGAAATGCTCCAGACAAGAATTTTCGAACCGGAGGAGGAAACCGAACAGCCTCAGACAAATCCCGATCAGATTCTCGTTGCGCAGGATTTTGAGAAGCGTCTGAAACCGACAGAGGTCGCCATAAACGAAATTATGAATGATCAGCTCACCTACCGGTACAAAGAGGACGAAACCGTAATTCAGAAAGAAGAGTGACTTCCGATCCTACTGCAATGAAAGGCAAGAAAATACTCATCGGAATCACAGGAGGTATTGCTGCATATAAGGTGCCTCAGCTTGTGCGTGATATACGGAGATGCGGCGCAGAGGTACGCATTATCATGACCGAATCAGCAAAGGAGTTCGTAACTCCCCTGACGCTTTCCACCATAAGCGGCAACGAAGTTGTTGTGGGAACCTTCCCCGATTCCGACGGAGCCGTCCTTCGCGCCGGCACTTGGCACATCGATCTCGCACAGGAGATGGATTGCATGCTGATTGCGCCTGCAACTGCAAACACACTGGCGAAAATCGCCGGAGGAATTGCCGATAATGCCGTGACAACTCTCGCGCTTGCTATGAGAGGTCCGGTTATTCTTGCACCGTCGATGGATTCCGACATGCTTCTCCGGGAAGCTACTCAAGAGAACATGCGGATCCTGCGAGAACGCGGTTACGTTCTTCTGCCTCCGGCGGAAGGAGAACTCGCAAGCGGCTTGAAAGGACCCGGCCGGCTTCCCGACCTCCCTGTGATTCAGAAAGCTATTGAGGATGTACTGCACCATGTTTCGCATGATCTAAAAGGAAAAAAAGTGCTTATCACCGCGGGACCCACTCATGAACCGATCGATCCCGTCCGTTTCGTCGGCAACCGTTCGACAGGTACTATGGGATTTGCGTTAGCTAATGCAGCGGCACAGCGAGGCGCAGACGTAACTTTGATTACCGGGCCTGTGTCCCGTACTTCGCCACGCAACGTGAAACGTATCGACGTTGAAACCGCTGATCAGATGCACCGCGCAGTTAAGAAGTTTCACAAAACTTCCGACGTAATAATCATGGCGGCTGCTGTCGCGGATTTCAGCCCCGTCAGCGTACTGAAGCAAAAAATCAAAAAGGAAGCGGTAGAGGGCGATACACTTGTCCTCCGGTTGAAAAAAAATGCCGACATTCTCTCAGACATCGGCGCACGAAAAGGAAAATTAATTCTCGTCGGTTTTGCCCTGGAAACAGAACACGGCATAGCCAATGCAAAAAAGAAATTAAAGGGAAAGAATCTCGACCTTATCGTACTGAATAATCCTCTCCGGGAAGGAGCGGGCTTTGGTACAGAGACGAATATTGTGACCATCATAAGTCGTTCGGGAAGAGTTGAACGGTTAAAGAAAATGTCGAAATACGACACTGCACACGAAATTCTAAATCGGGTTGTAAAACTATTCTAGTGCAGAAGGCAAGTGCATCCTATGGATTTAACAAAATTTCTCGATCACGCCAGGCGATATCTAATGCAACAAGAGGATCTTTTCGGAAATACTATTTACACGGAGGGAAAAACGCAAAAAAAATCCTATGCGACGAAACCTTCCGGTATCTACCCTGACGAACCGTGGGCCGGAACAACTTCTCTCCCCGACCTGGATGGTGAAATTCACACATGTTTAAAATGTCGGCTCGGGCAAACGCGAACAAATTTTGTTTTCGGAGTCGGCAATCCGAAAGCTGAAGTCATGTTCATCGGCGAAGCTCCGGGTGCGGATGAAGATGCGCAGGGTGAGCCGTTTGTTGGCAGAGCAGGACAGCTCCTCAACAAAATCCTAACTGCGGTAAATCTTAAACGGGAGGAGGTATACATATGCAACATTCTCAAATGCCGGCCTCCGAACAACCGTGATCCGGAAACAAGCGAGATGGAGACCTGCTCCTCCTACCTGTTCAAACAAATTGATATCATAAAACCCAAGTTCATAATCTGTCTCGGCAGAATTGCTGGACAATGGCTTCTGCAGACAAACGAGAGTTTAACTGCACTCCGCGGAAAGATACATGACTTCAACGGATACCGGCTTATCGTCACATATCACCCTGCCGCTCTGCTCAGGAATCCCAACTGGAAACGTCCTGCATGGGAAGACATGAAAATGTTCAAAAAAGCATACGATGAATTGAAAGCATAGTGGTATGGCTAGATCAAAAAGAAATAATACCTATATCCCGCCTGCCGATTCCCATTCACAGGCAGGTCGTGTTCCTCCTCAGGCAGTCGATGTAGAGAAGGCAGTTCTCGGTGCGATGCTTCTGGAGAAAGAAGCGGTGCCGAAGGTATTGGAACTGCTCGATCAGGAATGTTTTTACAATCCTACGCACCAGAAAATTTACCGTGCAATGATGTCGCTCTTCGAAAAGGGCGATCCGATCGATGCCGTGACGGTCATTGAAGAGCTCCGGCGGCGCGGCGAGCTGAACCCTACGGAGGATCCTCTTCTGATTACCGAGCTGACTTCTAACACATCGACATCTGCCAACGTTGAATACCACTCGCACATCGTGCTCGAGAAGACACTTATGCGGAATCTGATCAGCGCTTCTACTGAAGTTGCCGCCAGAGCTTACAGTGAAACCGAGGATGCACTTGACTTACTCGATGAAGCAGAGTCAAAAATATTTCAGATTTCTGAGCGGCGCATGAAGCGGTCATTCACTCCGATCAACAAAGCGCTTCACGAGACGTTCGAAATGCTGCAGGATATTCACGGCAAGCACAGCGGTGTGACGGGTATTCCGAGCGGTTTTGCCACCCTTGACGAGAAGACCGGCGGTTTCCAGAAATCAGATCTCGTCATAATCGCGGGGAGACCAAGTCAGGGAAAGACGGCATTTGCCCTTTCGGTTGCCAGAAATGCGGCACTACACAAAGAGCGGCCTACGCCCGTTGCGGTTTTCAGCCTCGAGATGTCGGAACAGCAACTGATCATCCGAATGCTCGCATCGGAAGCGCGGGTGAATGCGCACGATTTGAGAACCGGCCGGCTTCATGAAGATAAATGGAAAAATCTGAGCCGTAACGTCGGCAGGCTTGCCGAAGCTAAAATTTTCATCGACGACTCGCCAACCCTCAGCATACTGGAAGTTCGGGCGAAGGCACGGCGCCTGAAAGCCGAACACAACATCGGTCTCATCATCATCGATTATCTTCAGCTTGTCCAGGGTCCTAAAAATCCCGAGTCCCGCGAACGCGAGATTTCAATGATCTCCCGATCGCTTAAAGCTCTTGCGAAGGAAATCAACATCCCCGTAATGGCGTTATCTCAGCTAAACCGCGCCGTTGAGTCGCGCGGTGATAAGCGGCCTATGCTTTCCGACCTCCGTGAAAGCGGCGCCATCGAACAGGATGCCGACGTTGTTATCTTCATTCACCGACCTGAGACATACGATATCAAAGAAATCAAGGATGATGAACTCGGATCTATTCCTTCTGAAGGGATAGCAGAAATTATCATCGGTAAGCAGAGAAACGGCCCGACAGGTCTTGTACGTCTGCAGTTTCACAAAGAGTACGCAAGCTTCGAAAGACTTGAAACCATGTTTCCAATGTCTTATGGTCCTCCTCCGGAGGAGACGCCATTTTAACAAGGAGACAGGACCTTAACGGACTGTAAAGTGTTTGTTTTGATTGTGAGAATTACGTACTTTAGGTAGGAAGATTGCCCCCGGAAGAGGGGGCATGTTTATTTTATGGCAGAACGTCGAAATATTTGCATACTCGGTTCCACGGGCTCCATCGGGCAGAATAGTCTGGAGGTCATCGCTAACTTTCCGGAAATGTTTCGCGTTGTTTCCCTCTCGGCAAATAAAAACGCAGAGCTCCTCCGTCAGCAGACTATCCTGCACAAGCCCGCAACGATCGTCCTCTCCGATCGCGAGCCGGCGCTGAATCTCCAATCGACGCTCAATGGTTCCGTTGAAGTATTATGGGGAGATAACGCCCTTGAGGAAATTGCCAGCCGGGATGACGTCGATATCATAATAAATTCACTCGTTGGTTCGGCAGGATTAAGACCAACGATCACTGCCGTGAAATGCGGCAAAACTGTTGCCCTCGCGAATAAGGAATCTCTCGTCATCGCAGGGGAGCTTATCACACGCCTTGCCCTTCAACATAAGGCTACCGTTATTCCCATCGACAGCGAGCACAGCGCAATACTGCAGTGCCTTGTCGGCGAGGACCCCGATTCGGTGGCACGTCTCATACTAACGGCTTCCGGCGGACCGTTTCTCAACACCGACAAGAAAAAGTTTCCCGATGTGACGCCAGAGGAAGCGCTTACTCATCCTACGTGGAAGATGGGCAGGAAAATTACGATAGATTCGGCCACATTGATGAATAAGGGTCTTGAAGTGATCGAAGCGCACTGGCTTTTCCATCTGCCTCCCGAAAAGATTGAGGTACTCATCCATCCCCAATCGATTATCCATTCCATGGTGGAGTTTAAGGATGGTTCGGTCAAAGCTCAGATGAGTATTCCCGACATGAAACTTCCCATCCAGTATGCACTGACATACCCGGATCGCCACCCCTCGCAGTACCGGCGCATCGATTTCGTAGAACTCGGACATATGACATTTTTACGGCCTGACCGCGAAAAGTTTGAATGCCTCGACCTGGCGTACCGTGCCCTGAAACAGGGCGGAACTGCACCCACAATCCTAAATACCGCAAATGAAGTTGCAGTGGAATTATTTCTTGCCAGAAAAATATCTTTTAACAAAATTCCCCGTATAATTGAGTATGCTCTCGAAAAAATACCAGCAATCCCCACGCCGACGCTCGATGGCATCATTGAAACCAATACGGTTGTAAGACGTGTTATAACAGATAAATACGGATTAACCACCTGACCAGATGTTCATGACCTTACTCTCGACGATATTTTACACCGCGATAATGATCGGTGTCCTTGTATTCATACACGAACTCGGCCATTTCCTCGCCGCTAAACTGACAGGCATGCGCGTCGATCGTTTCTCGATCGGTTTCCCACCCCGTGCTTTCGGGAAGAAAATCGGCGATACCGACTACTGCGTTTCGTGGATCCCGATCGGCGGCTATGTGAAGATTGCCGGAATGATAGACGAGAGTATGGATACCGAATTCCTTAACTCCGAGCCGCAGCCATGGGAGTTTCGCTCCAAACCGATATGGGCAAGGATGCTCGTCATCTCGGCCGGTGTGATTATGAACCTGCTCCTGGCGCTGATGATATTCTGGGGAATTCACGTAACACGCGGAACGTACATTGCTGAAACCACAGAGATCGGTTATGTTTTCCCGGGAAGTGCGTTTGCCGAAGCCGGACTTCTTGAAGGGGACCGGATACAATCGGTTAACGGAAAGCAAGTTACACGATGGGCTGATGTGCAAAATGAAATTTACATTGAGAACCTCGGCGATGATATTGTACTAGCAATCGAACGGAACGGCCGGCAAGAGCAAATCACCATCCCGGCACGGTCGATCTCCACACCGTCGGACACAAGTATAGGAATGATGGTTGCTCACACTTCAACGGTAATCGAAACGGTCGACCCGCAGATGCCGGCATATAACATGGGATTGAGACCGGGTGATACTCTTCTCACAGTCAACGACACAACCGTCAACCAGATGAAGGCAATTGCAGTAATACGCAGTAATGCAGGAAAAAATATTTCAACAACCTGGAAGCGTGGAAACGATACACTCAGCGGATTGGCAACCGTCACTGCCGAGGGACGCATTGGAATCAGAATTGCGAGCGTATACACTGGACCGTCAAGTTATGTGCGATATTCCGTTTTTGAAGCATTTGTTGAAGCATTGGCGGACATACAGCAGTCATTCCACCTTGTCTATCTTACTTTCAATAAAATCTTTACCGGAAAAGCAACGGTCAAAGAGTCACTCGGCGGACCAATCGCGATCGCACAGCTTACGACACAGACAGCCGAAATTGGTATTTTAGCATTCCTCTGGTTTATGGCACAACTCAGTATCAGTCTTGCGCTCCTCAACATCCTCCCCATCCCGGCTCTTGACGGAGGTCACCTCGTTATTCTCATCTTTGAGAAGTTGTTCAAACGGGAGGTCCCGCGAAAGGTCAAAATCGCCATTCAGCAGGTCGGATTCATCCTTTTGCTGGCTTTCATGGCATTTATCATCTACAACGATTTGTCCCGCTTTTAAGCATTAAAAATCGTGATTTAACCCACACCCCGCTTTCCTTTTTTAAAGGTTATTCGCTTATTATAGTGGTTCGGTAATTGATATAAATACCGGATTTTAGTATACTTTTTCGATTAATATGGATAGACTTAACTTGAGGTTGTTATGAAAATACATAGATATATCAAATCCCGGATGCTGACTCCGTTCCTGTGGGGACTGCTGTTAATCGGTCTTGGGATACATGAGCGCGGAGAAGCACAGGTATGTCCGCTGAAACTCTCGGTAACTTATGCGCCTGTTCAGCAATTAACGATCCATGATGTTGATCTGGAAAATTTCGAAAGCCGTACTCTCCTCTTCACTCTCCGGCTGGCGAATGATACGACAGTAGCTATCACAACAAAATTGCGGATCAATCTCAACATCCGTCTTGCAAACGGAGCATCATACCCTGATGCTTTTATTTACATCAGCAGGGATTTCAACGTTCCGCCGGGTATTTTCACGATTACGAACCTCGATCTGGGAAAAAACGGAAAAATCCAGAAGGAGGAATTCAACCTTCGGGATGAGGTAAAAACAAATGTTCAGGATGTTGCGCTTGCAACAGGTAAGTTTCCGCCCGGAAGGTACACATACTATTTCTCGCTTGAAAACACACGCTGCGGAACGGTCGATGCTGATGAACCGGTTATCCTTATTATCGAAAATCCGACGCGGGTGGAACTTATTTCCCCGCGGGACGGCGAAATGACGAATGAATTTCCGCTGTTTCAATTTGCACACGACGGGATCAGAGTAATACTTACTGTCGCAGAACAAAAACCCGATCAAACACGTGAAGATGCAATCGACAGAGAACCTCCAATGAACAGAGTCGAACTTATCGGCCAGAATACATTCCTTTATTCCGGTGGACGACCTCTTGAGCGTGGAAAATCATATGTATGGAGGGTAGTCAGTATGATCACCGGTCCCGGACTCAAGGATATCGGCACTTCGAGCGTAATTGGTACATTTAAGGTTTCCGAATCCGTTGAACTATCTGACGAATATAGCGTAAGAGATGCAATTACATTTACCGATGATGAGATTTATGAGAACTGAAGAGCACACTTCTG
>CAYGXH010000063.1:0-10629 GCA_964353675.1 uncultured Chlorobiaceae bacterium | reverse complement strand
AAATGGATCAGTTGTAGGGGTTACTATTGCAGCCACAATGAGAATGACAACCACCGCATGGCGCCGGAAGCGTCTCATGAAATGTGGGGTTAGGATTCCCAGCCGCGCCAAAAAGTACGAAACCATCGGGAGCTCGAATATCAATCCGGATATCAGAATCAGCTGGAGAACAAAACTCATGTACTCGGTTATGGAAATCATGTTGGTAATACCGGCAGTACCGAACGTTGAGAAGAATTGGAGCATGTACGGAAGCATAATGAAGTAGGCAAAAGCAACTCCTGCGAGAAAACAGAACGTTGTGAAGAAAACGATCCACCAAATGTACTTTTGCTCCTTCACAAGAAGACCGGGCTGTATGAATTTCCATAACTGGTAGAGTATCCAAGGCGAACAGAGGATGATTCCTGCGACGATGATGACAACCATGTAGAAGGTAATCTGCCCGTATGGGATGGTGTTGATGAGCGTCAGGGGAGGATTCGTCGACCTGCTCGGTCTCAGGATCGCTTCATTGATGATCCAGTCGGAAAATAATCCGCAGATGACGGTTGCAACGAGGAGACCAAGAACCGCTCTGATGATCCGAGTGCGGAGTTCCTCGAGATGATCGAGAAATGACATCTCCTTCTCATCGGAATCCATAGCTTGTTCAGGCTTCATCTTGAGCTGGTCTCAGTGCAGCAGCTGAGTGTAAAGGGGAAACCGGTTGCAGAGATGCTTTACTTTCTCCGCCACCTCAGCATAAGTTTTTTTGTTGCCAATGTTTCGAAGCACTTCATCAATGAGCTCCCCGATGGTGTCCATATCTGCTTCTTTCATGCCGCGTGTCGTGAGAGCAGGCGTTCCTATGCGAATGCCGCTGGTGACCAGCGGACTCTTGTCATCGTATGGAACTGCATTTTTATTTACCGTTATACCTGCCTGGTCAAGCGCTTCCTGTGCGTCTTTTCCGGTGAGGTTCTTGTTCCGCAGATCTATGAGCATGAGGTGGTTATCAGTACCGTTAGAAATGATATAGTAGCCGAGACTCATGAGCTTTTGTGCGAGCGACTGGGCATTTTTTATGATTTGTCGGGCATAAGATTCGAATCCCGGCTCAAGATTTTCAAGAAAACCGGTTGCTTTCGCGGCAATTACATGCATCAGCGGGCCGCCCTGGATGCCGGGAATGACCATGGAATCGATCAGCTCCGACATCATCTTCTTCCTTCCCGATTTCGGCGCAACAACTCCGAACGGATTCTCGAAGTCCTTCCCCATCAGTATAAGTCCGCCGCGCGGACCGCGAAGAGTTTTGTGAGTTGTAGACGTCACAACATGACAATGGGGGAGAGGGTCGTTCAGCAGTTTCTTCGCAATCAGCCCCGCGGGATGCGCAATGTCGGCGAAGAGAAAAGCATTCACCTTATCGGCTATGAGGCGGAAAGATTTGTAATCGATGTTCCGCGAGTAAGCGCTGGCGCCGACGGTGATCATCTTCGGTTTTTCTCTCATCGCGATGGATTCCACTTCATCGTAGTCGATTTTGCCCGTTTCTTTCTTGATTCCGTACGCGGCAAATTTGTAGAGCTGACCTGAAAAATTCACCGGCGAGCCATGGGTCAGGTGTCCCCCATGAGAAAGATTCATCCCCATCACTTTAGCGCCCGGTTTTATAAATGTGAAGTAGACGGCCATGTTCGCCTGCGATCCGGAATGCGGCTGAACATTGGCGTACTCGGCGCCGAACAGTTTTCGGGCGCGGTCGCGCGCGAGATCTTCTGCGATATCAACAAATTCGCACCCGCCGTAGTACCTCTTGCCCGGATATCCTTCTGCATACTTGTTTGTCATGACCGAACCAAGCGCTTCGAGTACAGCAAGGCTGACGAAATTTTCAGAAGCTATGAGTTCCAGCTTCGTGCCCTGCCGGTCGATTTCTCTCCGGATGGCGCTGAATATTTCGGGATCACGACTGCTGAGATTTTTCATAATGATTCTGCCTCTATCATTTGGGTCTGCATTACAAATTTGTCAGTGAATGAATTTTATCCACACGCCGCTGATGTCTGCCTCCTTCAAACGGGGTTGCTAGAAAAACCTTTACTATTTTTTCAATTTCTTCCCAGGGTATCAGTCTTGCGCCGATCGCCAGTATGTTTGCGTTGTTGTGGGAACGTGCGACTCTCGCGCCTGCTACAGATTCTACATTACTTGCCCGAATCCCTTTGTGTTTATTGGCGACAATTGACATCCCTATACCGGTTACGCATACCAGTATTCCGTATTCGGCATTTCCGGCACTTACCATTTTTGAAACTTCGTGAGCGAAGTCGGGGTAATCGACTGATTCATGTGAATAAGTCCCGAAATCCCGTATCTCCTTTTTCATTGATAGGAGGAGCTCTTTGATTTTTTCCTTGACTTCGTACCCGGCATGATCAGCACCGATAGCAACCATAGCATTCCTCCGTTTTAATCCTGTTCGGGGCGTACAAACCAGGGTTCGCCGCCCGCAAGAGAAAACGTGAACCGAATGATGTTATCCTTCTGCAAATAATCTTCCTTCGTGCCGCGCATACTGAAGTCTATACCCATATCGAGCCGTATTTCTCCGAAGACTGGGATACCCATGCCGGCAGTGATTCCAAATTCATCAATGGACCGGTTTTTTATTTTATAGTACGTTGAATTGTAGTAAATGCCCGCTCTGTAAACTGTGTGCTTCAGAGGCGACATTGAGGGATCTTTCTTCGGGAGCAGCTCCGTTCCCAGCGCGATTCTCATCGCGTTTTGCAGTTCGGGTGTGTCAAGGATCGACCTGCCGCTCCACTTTTGAAAATGAAAATCTGATGCTATGAGCAATCGTTCGGTGGTGTACGAAATCCCTCCGCCGATCGAGTAGGGGAAATGAATATCCTCTTTTTCCATTATGAGCGTATCATAGGAGAGGACAACCTGAGTGTTGTATTTATAGTACTTCTCCTCGGTTTGCTTCAGATCCGATCCGGTGGTAATCATAAACCCGATATTAAATGAGGAGGACTTGGGGAAATTGAGGAGGCTGTTCAGACCCGTGTATATTCCCCCGAAAGTAAAGCCGACTCCCTTCAGATATGTACTTCGCCGAACTTCTGCGTTTGTGTAACTGGTCCCTGAAAAGGTCTGCTTCGTCGTGTAAGAAAGAGGACCGAAATAGTAATTGAGCTTGGCCCCTATGTTGATATCTGAACCGATTCGCACAGAACTCCCGATGTGACCTACCGATATTCCGCCCTCGCCGATGTATCTGTTTTCGTAGGGCAATTGTCCGCCGGTCTGTGTTGTTACTTCATACTTCACACTGCTGTAAGGGACAATACCTCCTGCAAGAGTGATTCCCCGTGAAGGCATAATCGGAAAACTGATCATGAAACCGGTGAAGGTCATATCGGCAAAGTAGGCGGATTTCACACGATCGGATGTGAATATTCCTTCGTATATTCCGCTTACTTCATACCGCGTACGGGTCAGTGCAGTCCATGCGGCCGGATTCAGGCGGTTGATGGAATAATTGGAAAAAACCGCGGCACTTACCCCGCCAAACCCGACCGATCTGCCGGACGGAATATACCGGATATCTCCGATTCCGTAGCGCGAGTACACCGATCCGCCGTCTTTCGCGGAGAGAAAGGTAAAAGAAAAAATCATGAGGATATACAGGATGCGTCGCATAGTCGTCTCAGGGAAGTATCGTGTAGGTGATGGATAGCTTCGGCTTGAGTGAATCGGATGCCGATCCGTATATTGCGAACCGGTCAAACGTGGAATATTCTCCGAGGGGGCGGAGAACTATCCCGTAATTCGGCGTCCCGATTACCCATTGTTGAACGATGGATTTAATGTTCCCTTGGTAGATTTTTTTTCCGCCGGTCTCTTTCGGCAAACAAACCGTTCCTAAAGCAATAGTGTCGTAAGGATAATTGTTCGTACGGAGGAAATGTGCAGTCACCGTGTCACGGGTTTTTTCGTTGAATAAGGACGAAGATTCATCTATGGTAAATTCCAGAATCGCTTCTGTTATACTGACACTGCGTGGCAGTGTGAGAGAATCAAATCGTATGATACTCCGATAACTGATTCCTGCCTGTAAAAAGGTGTGAAGCCCCGATGAAGGGACACTTCCGTTCGCTGCGAAAGTTTGCTGAGAAGGATTGAGCGAGAGCGTGTGTGTTGTGTCTCCGGAATCGTTTCGGTAAGAAATCGTGAGAACGGGACTTTTACTGACGGCGCCTGCGATGGTGGTCGTGACTCCAAGATCGGGAATCATGATGAGACCGCGGGAGGAGTCGGTACTGTCCTCCATCCAGCTGTTGATGAGCGTTTCGATATGTATGAAGAACGCCGTATCGCCCGAACTGAGTGTATGGTCGAATGCTGCATCAGGTGAATTTGAATAAAATCCCGGTACTATACTGCTGTCCCATGTAAAAGTGCTTAGAGTCCATGATTTTAATAATGAGTGGATGTTGGCGGAGATGCGTCCGAGAGAATCCATGAATGTATAATTAATGGGCACCTTTAAAATGGCCGAATCTATGATCGCTGTGTCGGGTAGGGATGAAAGCGTAGGGAATTGGAGAAGCGCCCGGACTTCTATCTCCTCGTACTTGCCTACGAGTATGCTGTTGATTCCATTGATGCGGTAGAGGTACGAGAGATCAGATGTACCTCCCGTGGAATAGTACCGAACATGGACCGTGTCAGTCGGTGATACGAGTCCTGCGCCTATTTCGCTCGGATCATCACTGCAGCCGGAAGCAACGATGAGTGAAAGAAGGATGATAAATATCAGCTGTTGTTTTCCGTTCATGTGTAGCGATCAGAATGATGATTGTGAGATATGTACATTAACGCTCCGCTTAACGAATTGCACCGCTTCGTAGAGGTCCTCGGCAATATAATCGATTCTCATGCTGTTTCTGTGACAATGCTCAAGTTCGGTTTTTCCATATCCGGTGAGGACGAGTATTGTGCGTGCTCCGCAGTTGTTTCCGGCCTGAATGTCGATCATTTTATCGCCAATGACGTATGAGCGGGACAAGTCGATATTGTATTCCTCTGCCGCCCTACGAAACAAACCGGGTTTTGGTTTGCGGCATTCACATACTTTCCGGTAGGATTCAATGCTTCCTTCAGGATGGTGCGGGCAATAGTAGATCTTGTCGATACGGGCATTCTGGTTTTCGAGCAGTTGAAGAAGCCGGGCATGAATTCCGCAGAGCTCGTCTTCCGTAAGAATACCGCGCGCGATGCCCGATTGGTTCGTAAGGATGAAAACTCTGAGACCGAGTTCGTTTAGTTGGCTGATGGCATCAGCGGAGTGGGGAATTAAATGCAGCTGCTCGGGAGTGCGGAGAAATTCAACTTCATCATTGATAGTACCGTCTCTATCAATAAAAATACCGGTCTGTGCCATCAGTTGCTCTTGATGAGGTCACGGTAAATGTCGATAAGTTTTTGTGCGAGGATGCCCTGGTGAGAGCCGTTCTCCCCATCCATCTTTATGATCGATGCTTTTCGGGTATGGAGAAGTTTTTCCATCTCGTCATGCGGGCATAAGACGATTCCCTTCTCTGCCTTGTTTCCGATAGTCGTAATAACATCAGCAAAAGCAAGGCCGGCTTTCAGGAAATTAAGTTTGTCTCCTTCACAGCCGTTTCCGTTAAAAAGGTTGAACGGCAGATTCGCCTTGTCGTACGAACTCTTGGGAAAAGACGCGTAGGACGCAAGACTATAGACGGTAAAGACGGTTTTTGTATTCTTAAAGTACGGATCGTTCTTATATATCGTTTTTAAATATGCAGGTATCAATCCGGATTGCCAGTCGTTGCAATGAATGATCTGCGGCTGCCATTGGAGGCGCTTCAGTGTTTCAAGAACCCCACGGCAAAAGAAGATGAAACGCTCATCGTTGTCCGTAAAATACTTTTTTGTTTCGGGGTTGTAGTACAAACCGTCACGGTTGAAGTAGCGGTCGTTGGCAAGAAAATATACCAGGACTTTTTGATTTTCACTGCAGAGGTAAGACGATTTTATGTTTGCGTACTCCATGGAATCGGCAACCGGTACCTGTATGTCCTGCATCCGAAGGAGACTATGAATTTGAAACTTTCGGTTGCTGATTGTACCATATCCCGGAAGCATGACGCGAATGTCGTGTCCGTGCGATTTCACCATTTTTGGTAAATTACCGGCGATATCACCAAGAGAACCTGAACGAATGAATGGCTCTGCTTCACTTGCAACAAAGAGAATCTCGATAGGCTTTGGCATGTCTTAGAAAAATGAGGAAATTAATCGATTTGTAATATAATCTACGAATATTTGAGGTGATAATCAACTATTATCTTGACAATGAAGGGAAGTTTCTCTATATTTTATCAAAATTATACACCAGTAATTGCGGAGTAAAGAGTAGTCGGTATTGTTAAAGGTTTAACCTCCTGACACGGAATCCGTGAAGGGATGCAGTAAAAAGCTAAATTGTCATAAAGACGGAAACCTTTAATAATTCAGGGCTGCTTAATGATTCCAGCCTGCAACCGAATTTCGGGGTTTCCGGATATTCGGTTTTTTCATTTTATAACGATGAATTATCATTCTCTCTTCTTAAAACTCTTCATACTGGGGATTTCTCTCCAGATGCTTTCATCGAGAGCATGGACAGAAACCCAGGATTCGGATGATGTCAAAGTTCTCCATTCCGATAGATCGACATTGGTGGTTGAGTTTAAACCCCAGTATACAGCTTCGGAAAAATTTTCTGCCGGAGGGATTGAACTGATAAAAATAAATTTTCTTAACAGCTATCCGGATAATTCTCTTGCACCGGGTATGCCGGATCTACGCATCAGACCGATAGTCATACGGCTGGTCGGCCCCGATAATAATAGGCTGGAAATCATAAACGCCGAATATGTGGACGAAACACAAGTCATGATACCGCCTGTTCCCGGATGGAAAGACGGTGCTGTAAGTCCTGCCCCGGTCTATGAGATCGATAAGAACGCATATGCGACCTCTGAATTTCTCCCGATTGAACTTGTAAAGCTCGTGTCAGTGGGAGAGGCAAGGGGTAAATTTCTGGGTTCTCTTGAGCTGTCCCCGCTTCAATACAATCCCCTCCGAAAATCATTGAGAAAATATACACGCATCGTCGTGAAGGTTACATTCGGACCTGCGGCTCCGCTTCAGCGAAGTATCGATGAAGAAGAGGACGTAGCTATCAACGATAAATCATTTGGTCCCGATCAGAAAAAGGTTACGCCAAAAAGACCGACGTTGGCAATCAAAAATAGCGTGCTGGGTACGGGAATCTGGTATCGTTTTGCAATAACCGAAGAGGGCATGTACAAAAT
Source organism: uncultured Chlorobiaceae bacterium (assembly GCA_964353675.1). Classification (GTDB taxonomy): domain Bacteria; phylum Bacteroidota; class Ignavibacteria; order UBA10030; family SZUA-254; genus CAYGXH01. The sequence continues at coordinate 3,247 of CAYGXH010000063.1, read as the reverse complement.
CGGAGGCCAGCAGCTGCTCGATGCAGGTATTCCTTCTTCCATTAATCCCCGAACCATCAAAATTTACGGAAACGGCGGCGCAGAAACTCCCCTCAATCAGATGGCGCCGTACATCGACGATCTGCTCGAAAATGCCGTTTTAATTTATGACGGCGGAACTCAGAATTACCTCGAAGCAGAAGATTATCTGATTTTTTTCGGCAGAAGTATCCGCGCCTGGAGTTATACCGCATTAAATAAAACGTTCAATCATTTCCAAAATCGTTTCGCCCGGGAAAATCTCTACTGGTTAACGTACGGCGGCGTAAATGCTAAGGAGATGAGTACAAGCCCCTCGCTGAATGATGCCGGTCCGTATCAACCTGCGACGGTAATTGCTAAAATATTTCGGGAGGATGAAAAGATAAATATCAACTCTTCAGGGGTTGAATGGCTTGGCGATGCGTTTACTCCCGGTGGTCAGATGGTTTACCGTCATTCACTTCCCGGACTCGATGTCGCACAGCCGATCTCTTATAGAATCAACGTCGGAGCTCGTTCCTTCGATAATTCGTATTTCAGTGTCTACGAACACGATGTTCTCCTCGGCAGTGTGAATATCCCGCGTACCGGGGGAGATTATCCGCCCTATTTCTTTTCATTCATTAATACAAATCAGGTTCCGAATTTTTCCGACGGAGAGACCAGGTTACGATTTTCTTACACTGTCTCGGGTTCACGGGGCACCGGATATCTCGATTGGTATGAGATCTACTACCACCGTTACTTACGGGCGGAAAACGATGCTTTCATGTTTCATACGCCAGATACATCCGCAACCATAGAGTACAGAGTATCGGGATTGAGCGGCGGGACAGTTTCGGTGTTCGACGTGTCGAGGTTTGATAGTGTTTTTCAAATCAGTAATCCGCGTATCTCCATGGATACGTGCATTTTTCAAACGGCGCATGTGGCCGGTCGGCTCAGAAGCTTTTACGTGGTCGGTGCGAACGGCTTCCGCAGTGTCGGAACGCTTGTCTCCATACCCAATCAGAACTTGCACGGCGATCCGTACGAAGCAGACTACATCATCATCAGTCATTCCGATTTTCTCCCGGCTGCACAGCGGCTGGAAGAATTCCGTGAGGGGCCGACCGAACCGCTCAAAACTCTCGTAGTGAATGCGGATCTGATTTACAACGAATTCGGCGGCGGACTCTTCACTCCTGCGGCTATCCGTAACTATCTCCGATATGTGTATCTCAACTGGTCACAACCACCGCGCTATGTTCTCTTGCTCGGTGACGGAGACTACGACTACAAGCGAATCCTGAATCCGGGGAGTCCCAATTGGATACCTGCATGGGAGTCGGAAGAATCGTTCATGCCATTATCGTCGTATGCGTCGGATGATCCGTTCGGAATATTTTTCCTCGGCAACCGCGTGAATGTCGGATTAGGCCGCCTTACATGCCGTTCCATTCAGGAGGCGCAGTCGATGGTCGATAAGATCATCCGGTATGAAACAAGCGCAATCTCGGATCCATGGAAACTGCGCTTTACATTCGTAGCGGACGACGGACTTGCCGGTGCGGGTGATTCAAATAATGGAATCCAGCACACGGAGGATGCCGATGCACTCTCTAAGATGGTCCCCGATCTCTTTGAGAAACAGAAGATTTATCTCTATGAATATCCTACAGTCTATACCGTGGGTGGAAGGCGGAAACCCGCAGTAAATGCGGCAATTCAAAACGCAATCAATCAGGGCACTCTTGTCCTAAATTTTTCAGGACACGGTAATCCGCGGCTCTGGACTCACGAAGCGGTATTTGTCCGTGAAACTGATTTTCCACTTCTTAATAACAACAGGAAATATTTCTTCCTCATAGCGGCAACATGCAACTACTCAAATTTTGATCTCCTCAATGAGCAAAGCAGCGGTGAGATTCTCATTGCATTGCCTGATGCAGGTGCTATCGCTGTTTTTTCCGCAACCCGAGCGGTTTTTGCGGATGCAAATTTCTACCTGAACCGGACATTATATAATTACCTTCTGGATACAACCAGCGGTGGCCGCATCAGGCAGCAGCGCCTCGGCGATATAATCTACAGGACAAAGCAGGACCGGAGCGGTGAGAACGATAGAAAGTACTTCCTCCTCGGCGATCCGGCGATCCGGCTCGCAATCCCGAAAGATCTAGCTTCCGTCGACAGCATAAACGGACAATCAGTGAATCAGGTCGTCAATCTGCGTGCGCTCTCGCGGACTTCCATCTCGGCGACGGTGAGGGATAGTCTGACCTTAGCCCCCGCGAATTTCTCGGGCAAGGCTCAGATCGTTGTTTTTGATGCGAACAGAAGCGTAACCATTACCGAACCGGAGAGAAATGAGAGCATGACTTTCACTACCGCGGGCAGTGTTCTCTTTCGCGGAGAGGCATCTGTCACAACCGGTTCACTATCGACACAATTTATAGTCCCGAAGGATATATCGTACCGGAATGAACGCGGAAGAGTGACCATTTACTGCTGGAATGACAGCAGTGATGGCGCCGGTTATACTACAATGATACAGGTTGGAGGGATCGATACAACAGCGGTCGTAGATTCGGAAGGACCAAAAATACAGATCTTCCTCGACAGCCGGAGTTATCGCCCGGGAGATGTCGTGAGTGATCCACCGACGCTCATAGTCGATCTGACAGATTCCAGCGGAATTAACACATCGGGGGCAAGTATCGGGCATCGGCTTGAAGCATGGCTCGACGACAGCCCAGAAAGTATTGATATCACAGATTACTACAAGAGTAAAGTGAACACATACCGGGAAGGTTCTGTGGAATATCCTCTCGGATCCCTGCCGGCCGGCACTCATAAACTTCGAGTGAGGGCATGGGACACCTACAATAACTATTCAACGGAAGAGACTGTATTCGATATAGAAACAAGCATTGGTTTGCGATTATCCAATGTGTTCAATTATCCAAATCCGTTCCGGTACATGACATACTTTACATTCGAACACAACCAGGTATCGCCGCTGGATGTTGAGGTAAAAATTTATACTGTGGCTGGGAGATGTATCCAGTCATTGAAACAATCCGGGCTTACGGACCGTCCCGTCAAGGTACTGTGGGATGGCATCGACCGTGATGGCGATGCCCTGGCGAACGGTGTTTATTTGTATAAAATCATCGCAAAAACCATTGATGGCCGTTTCACCGATGAAGCCCTTGGAAAATTATCAATCCTGCGATGAAGAGGC
>CAYGXH010000062.1:0-10682 GCA_964353675.1 uncultured Chlorobiaceae bacterium | reverse complement strand
CGAATATATTCATATTCCATAACTTGCACAATTCGACTCATATTCTCCATTAAATTTGGGTAATGATAAGCTCCGAAAGGGGGAGATGCTAAAGCATAGCACATAATAGTAAAACTCTGAATTCATTATACCTCGACAGTACAACTGTCGAAGAACGTGGGGAGGGATTGTTGTTCGATGTGCACTCCAAGACCTCACCTGTAATCACCGCCTGATCCGACCGACAGAACTTATGCAATTGTATCAGTCGTTCGGGCGGGCAGGCTCCCCTACAAGGGGAGGATGTTTTATCAATGTTTACCCAATTGTATATAGCACGTTACGAAGCAGGAGCTTGGTAACGAGAGAGGCGGAAAACTAGTCACTGCTCACCATTCTATGCTATTCAGTCATTTGTACTTTGTACTTGGTACCTTGTACTTTGTATTGAACTTGCTCTATTTACTCTACCTGCTCCAGCTGTTCAGCTTTGTATGCTAATCTCAACTGCTCAATGATATCGTGTAATTTCCCGTCAATAATCTCATTGAGGTTGTATAGGGTGAGTCCGATCCGATGATCAGTGATACGGTTCTGGGGAAAGTTGTACGTACGGATCTTTTCACTGCGGTCGCCGCTTCCCACCATTGACCGCCGCTGTGCAGTTATCGATTCTGTCTGCTCCCTAGTTTTCAATTCAAATAATTTCGAGCGGAGCATCTTCATGGCGCGTTCTCGGTTTTGAAATTGCGACCGTTCTTGCTGGCATGCAACAACTATACCGGTAGGTTTATGCGTGATCCTGACAGCCGTCTCAACCTTATTGACATTCTGTCCGCCCTTTCCGCCCGATCGGTACGTTGTAAGCTCAAGATCGGCTGTATTTATTTCCACTTCCACGTCTTCAACCTCGGGGAGAACCGCCACGGTCGCCGCGGAAGTGTGTACACGACCCTGTGCTTCGGTTTCCGGAACCCGCTGAACACGATGCACACCGCTTTCGTACTTCAATGCCCCATATGCACCTTCACCCTTCAACGAAAATATTACCTCTTTGAAACCCCCTCGGCCTGTATCATTCCAATCAATTAACTCTGTTTTCCAACCCGATCGTTCAGCATAACGTGTATACATGCGGTAAAGATCTGCTGCAAAAAGGGCGGCTTCCTCGCCGCCTGTGCCAGCGCGAACTTCGACAATGCAATCTTTATCGTCGTTTGGATCCTTGGGGATAAGCAGACTTTTTAATTCTTCCTCTATACGTATTTTTTTAGATTCTGCGACCGGCAACTCAGCGGCTGCGAGAGCGCGGATTTCATCATCCGATGAACTCTCCGTCATGTGCCTGAGGTTTACGATTTCCTCCTCAAGTTTCCGGTATTCCTGATAAATCCGAACAATCTCGGATTTTTCACTGTGCTCTTTGCTGAGATCGCGAAACCGTTGCTGATTTGCGGCAGTCGAAGGATCTGACAGGAGTTCCGTCAGCTCAGAATACCGTATAAGCATTTTGTCGAGACGATCGAACATGCTCATTGTTCGACAAGCTCCGCAACGCTATTAATATGCCTTACGGAGGAATGACTCTCCATGCCGAGGGCGCACCGCAGAGCAACCAGCGCTACCTCGATCTGCGACGGATCCGGTTCACCAGTTGTTATTTTCTGCATCCAGAGTCCCGGAGCAATAAGAATTTTTCCAAATGGAGTATGACTCCTACGGCTCGACCACCGTATGAATTCGTACGCAATCCCTCCGACAAACGGAATCAGGGGAAGATGAGTAAGTAATCTGATCGGAAGTGTAATAGATCCGAGCAGGAGAATAAGGAACGAATCAAAGATGGAAAAGAGCAGAATGGAAACGAGGACTACTATGAGTATGAAACTAGTACCGCAGCGCGGATGAAACCGTGAAGAACCTGCGGCAGATTCGACGGTCAGTTCTTTCTGAGACTCGAATGTCATTACCGCCTTGTGCTCACCGCCGTGGTACGCAAACAACCTCCTGACATCCTTTATCCTGGAAATCGCAACCAGGTAAAAGAAAAGAATTACAAACCGAATAAGACCGGCGACCAGGTTAAACCAAACAGCATCCTGCTCCAGAGCGAACAGCTTGGTAGTAACAACCAGAGGAACAACGAAAAAGATCGCTATTCCGAGGAGCAGTGCGAATATGACGGTCAGTCCTAACTGTATATTGGATTTCGATTTCCGCTTCCGAGTTCCCTCGCCATTTTTCTTGGCTCTTTCCTGCTGGTCGAGGTCGTGCATGGCGACCTCAGCCGAGAAGTTGAGCGTTTCCACACCGACAAACATCATTTCAAGCAATCCGGCCGCTCCGCGGAGAACAGGCAGTTTGAAAACCTTATATTTCTCAGCCAGAGTAACATACTTCTTCTGACGCACAACGATCTCTCCATCAGCACGCCGTACAGCTGTCGCGATTTTGCCGGGCGCGCGCATCATTACACCCTCAATCACCGCCTGACCGCCAACCTGAAGCGGTTTGGCGGGATCAAACCGTACCACGGGCTCTATTTTAGTACTCACATCACTTCTATCCATTCAGCTAAACACCTTCAATTCCTGTCAATAAAACACAATTCTGCAGTATTTAATACAATTAATATAACCTTTTCTCCGAGGGCATGCAATTACCCCGCTTAATCTCTGAAATTACCCCGGGCACTATCGGGAGATATTTATTGTTGGGATGTATACATGAAATTTATGTTTACACCCACAAGGAGAAAATAAATGAAATTCATTATTGGCTTTATTTACGTGTTCCTGGCGATGACCGCTCAACTTCCGGCTGTTACTCACACGATTATAAGCTCGGGATTTACGTTTGTTCCAGACAACATTACCATCAACCTCGGAGATACTCTCAATTTTTCTTTGGGATCAACTCATAACGCACGAGAGGTGAGTCTGGTAACCTGGAACTCCAACGGTACAACGTCGAACGGTGGTTTTGAAGTTCCCCTGGGCGGCGGAATCGTTGTACTCACAGAAGTGCGCACATACTATTATGTCTGTGTTCCCCATGCTTCATTCGGAATGAAAGGAACTATCGTTGTGGCATCTGTAACGGGGATTGAATCCGCCAATGAAATAATTCCCAGCAAATTCACACTGCACCCAAACTATCCGAATCCATTTAATCCGACGACAACAGTGTCATTCGTCATTGGTCAATCGTCATTTGTAAACTTGAGAATATTCGATATTCTGGGGAGGGAAGTGGCTACGTTAGTAAATGAAGTTAAACAACCCGGAGAGTATACTGTCCTTTGGAATGCGGAAGATCGTCCGAGCGGAATATACTTCTACAGAATCAAAACAGAGATAATGTCGATTACGAAGCAAATGATGTTGGTAAGATAAAATAATAATTGGCCGATTCCAAGCGAGCGAGAATTATCTCGCTCGTTTTTTTATACTCCCGGCTCCTGATCCTGTCCCCCTCCAGATTTTACCACGCGTAATCTCCCGATAATATCGTTAATAATCCGAGCTTCTTCCCTCTTGAAGAATCTCAGTACGTATATTGCACCAGCGAATACTGCGAGGAGCAAAATCCTCCATCCAAACGAAATGAGTGGTGATGAGATGTTACCAACCGGGATGATGTAATAGAGAACAAGACTGAGAGATACTCCACCTGCAATCTTCAGCATTCTATCCCATTCGTACCGAACCGGATAAATCGTTCTGACGATAAGATACGTAACCAGAGCCATTACTGCATATGCCGCAAGTGTCGCCCATGCTGCACCGTACATCCCATACTGAGGTATCAAGAGAATATTCACAATAATGTTTATTAATGCTCCGGCAATTGTTATGAACGGAGTGCAGTACGTTTTCTTTTCGATGTAAATACCGGCAGAAAAGTTCGTGCTGATCCCGAGGAACAGGTAACCCAATAACACGATGGGAACGATACCCAAACCGCCCCAGTACCCCGGTCCGATGATATGCCGGCCGAAGAGTGAAAACTTCGCAATATCGTCTATGAAAAATGTAAGAGCCAGAAAAACAAATCCCATTAAAAGGATAAGATATGTCAGTACGCGGGCAAATATCTGCTTAGCATTAGGATCTTTTGCAGTTGAAAAATAAAACGGCCGCCATGCGTATTCATACATCGATACGATGAGCATCATGAAAATTCCCAGGCGGTAGTTCGCCTGATATATGCCCACGGTCGCATCGTCTGTAAGTGCCCGGAGGATCGGGCGGTCGATTACCTGAATTGCCATCGCAGCAAGCCCGGACGGTATATACGGTAAACCGAATCGGAGGAGCTCTTTCCAGAGCGGGGCATTGAATCCCGGCGAGAAATGCCTGAAAATCGTCGGCAACAGCATAATCAATGACGATGCGGATGCAATGAAACCGCTGATGAATACCCCCGTAACGCCCATTCTGAAAACTAAGAGAAGAAGCAGATTCAAGACAACATTAATGAGGATCGACAGAAATTTGATCGCTGCAAAGAGCTTTGCCCTGTGCTCCATCCGGAGCGAGGCGAACGGGATGATCGTGATTCCATCTAGCGCGAGTATACCGGCCGACCAGTAGAGTATTGATCCGTAGGACCCGGGTACGGCAATAGCGTCACCGATCGGAACGGCAAATACGGAGATGAAGACCGAAAAGAAGACAGAAGTCGTAAAGAGTGAAATGAACGGCGTAGTAAAATTTTGTTCACTCGTCCCTATTTCCAGCGTTGAGGAGTACTTAAAATAAGCAGACTCCAAGCCGTAAGAATAAATGACGTTAGCGAAAGCAATGAGGGAGTATACGTAGGCGATTATACCGTAATCTCCCGGCGCAAGGACATTTGTGTAGAAAGGGATGAGAAGAAAATTGAGAAAACGTCCGAGAACAGTACTGATTCCATAGATCGCCGTCTCGGCGCCAAGACGCTTTAACTGACTGAACATCTACGGAGACGAAAGGCGGTGGGTGACTTTCAAAGATAAGTCCAGTGCCCGGGGAGAGTGAGTCAATGCTCCCACGGAAATAAAATCAACTCCCGTTTCGGCAATCGCCCGCACCTTGTCAAGTGTAACGTTTCCGGACGCTTCAACTTCAACCGTATGATCAATGAGGGTAACGGCTCTTCTTATCTCATCGAGGGAAAAATTATCAAGCATGATACGGTCGATGCTGCCGTGCCGGAGCGCCTCCTTTACCTCATTGACATCTTTAGTTTCAACTTCGATTTTGAGTTTGAGTTGTTTCTCCCGGAGGTAGGCTGTGCAATGTTCGACTGCCGACGTGAGCCCGCCTGCGGCAGCGATGTGGTTATCTTTGATGAGTACCATATCATCCAATCCGAAGCGATGATTGATGCCTCCGCCAATCCGGACAGCCATTTTATCGAGAATACGCAGACCTGGGACGGTTTTTCGGGTATCTGTAATCTTTGCCCGTGTTCCATTAACTGAATCGACGAACAAGCGCGTAAGCGTTGCAATGCCGCTCATTCGCTGGAGAATATTGAGCACCGTCCGCTCCCCTTTCAGAATACTCGCGTAAGGTCCGTCCACACATCCGACAACGGTGCCAGCTTTGACAGGAGATCCGTCAATGCACGATATATGGAATGTAACGTGGGGATCGACAACATGAAAAACCGCTTCTGCAATTTCGATACCCGCTATAATGCCGTCTTCCTTGACCTGTATCTCACCATGTCCCATGAGGTTCGAGGGAACCACTGCGTCGGTAGTTATATCCCCCATACCTGCATCTTCAAGGAGCGCTGATTCGATTATGCTCCTGAGGCGACTATTACTGTTCGGGAGGCTCATTTGTTGTATCGTTCCTCAGTTCTTCATCGATCAGCATGATGGGAATCTTGTTTCTTATGGGGTATACCTTCCGGCATTTCTCACAGGTTAATGTATCCTTCTCCGGCTCGTAAAGGAGGTCACCCTTACATTGAGGGCAGCATAACACATCGAGTAGTTCTTTCGGCAGCATTGGAGATGCCTCACTTCGCAATTGTATCAGACGCTGTTGATAATTTACTGTTGATAAGATCCATGAACTTTTTCGGAGGCCGGCTCGGTTTCCCCGTCCGGGCACGCACGAAGCTATGGACCGTATAACCGGCAACGATCAGGTCGTTCCGTGGATTCATAATTGCATATTCAATCGTGACACGGACGCCAGGCATTTCCGCCATCATGGATTTGACAAGCAGTAGATCATCGTAGTTGGCAGATTTGATGAACTTCGCGTGTACTTCCACGACAGGCAGGTAGTATCCCATCTTTTCGATTTCCGGATAGGGAATGCCGAGCCCGCGGAGGAGATCCGATCTTCCTTGTTCAAAATATTCGAGGTACTTTGAGTGGTATACCATTTTCATCTGATCGGTGTCCGCATACCTGACTCGGATGTGAGTTTCGCCGACAAGGATTTTTTCCGGCCGTGGGTGTTTCGGACGGAAACGGGTATTATTCTTCATACTCACCCATGCGTGCGAATTTATCAATTCTTGCTTCAATCAGCTTGTCAGTTTTAATTTTCATCAATTTTTTCAACTCTTCCAGAAGTATCCTTTTCAGAGTTTCTGCAGCTTCCTTGGGATTTCTGTGTGCACCGCCCAGCGGTTCAGGTATGATTCTGTCAATTATACCCTGTGCCAGCAGATCGGGCGCCGTTAATTTGAGCGCCTCCGCCGCCTGCTCCTTGTAATCCCAACTTCTCCATAGAATACTTGAGCATGACTCAGGAGATATGACACTGTACCATGTATTTTCCATCATCAGGACGCGATCGCCGACACCGATTCCCAGTGCTCCGCCTGAAGCGCCCTCGCCGATTATAGCATTGATGATGGGAGTCGGCAAATGTGACATTTCAAAGAGATTACGAGCAACGGCCTCAGCCTGTCCACGCTCTTCCGCTTCAAGTCCGGGAAACGCCCCCGGCGTATCGATGAGTACGATTACAGGGCGCTTGAACTTTGCGGCAAGTTTCATCAGACGCAGAGCTTTCCGATACCCCTCCGGATTCATCATGCCAAAATTCCGGTAGAGGTTTGATTTGGTATCACGTCCTTTCTGCTGTCCGATGACCATGACAGGAATATTATCAAGACGGGCGAATCCGCCGACGATCGCTTTATCGTCGCGGAAGTACCGATCGCCGTGTAGTTCGACGAAATCGGTCATGATCATCCCAATGTAATCGAGCGTGTAAGGACGGTCAGGGTGCCTCGCGAGCTGGACTTTCTGCCAGCGTGTTAAGCTTTCATACACCGATTTCCTGAGTTGATGAATCTGATCTTCGAGGATTTTAATATCTTCAGCGATATCCAGGGATTCAGAGTACTTCCTCATTTCCTCAACTTTTTTCTCCAACTCTACGATCGGCTTCTCAAATTCTAGTACGCCTCGGGCCATGGTCTTACTCTCTGTGTTTGTATCCAAAAAAAGTTTTCAACAGTATTTCAACATCCAGAACCAACGTTTGGTTCTTTGCATAGTACAAATTATATTTCTCAACCTCTTCCGCCGTGAGATCCGCCCGGCGGTTAATCTGGACAAGTCCCGTTATACCAGGTTTTCCCAAAAACACATCGGTTGGTTTCCCTCCCGTTATTGCCGGCTCTTCAGTATCCGCCAGCGGTCCTACAATACTCAGTTCGCCGCGCAATACTCGCGGCATTAACCGCATCTTTTCACTCAGCGCTGACTTCTTATTCCCGAAGCTTTTCCGCACTGCTGTTATCGGAAAAAGGATAAGGATCAATGTGAGTGATGCAGCAATATCAAACAACCGTTTCATAAGTTTATTTCTCAACCGGTTAATGTTGTAGTCAATTTCAACGAGAGGAATATCATCAAGCACATCTATGTGTGTCTTACCGATAATTACTTCCATACTGCTCGGGACAAGCCTGAAATTGACACCACGACTGCTCATGCGGGCAATAATAGATAGTATCGCCGCATATGACAGAGAATCGGTCGAAAAAATCACCTCCGAAACGCGTTTTTCTTCGACTACTTTACCAATATTATCAATACTTCCGAGAATTTCAACTCCACCCACCCTCTCACCAATGCGCCTGCGATCGATATCCACGAATCCGACGACCTCATATACACCGCCAATGCGACCCTTAAGTTTTTGCAGGACGATCTGCCCATCGCGTTCTGCTCCCACAATGAGCGTCCTTCTGCCGAAGATGCTCTGCTTACCGGATTCCGGCATCCGCCCCATCGTCCATACGGCAACTCGCCAACCGGGTAGAGCAACGACGTTAATCAATCCGGAGATAATCACTACCATACGACTGAATCCGTAATCCTTGAAGAAAAACGTCAAAGCGGAAATAATGAGGTATCCGATTATTACCGCATTTGTTGCATGGAAAACGGAAAATTTCCGGGTAGTGTATACGCCCGCGAAGTACATCGAAAGTACAATGATCAGCGCCGGTACCGTTGTGGTTACGGGGTATGCATACGGCGGGAGACGGAAGAGTTCGCCGAACCAGATCAATTCCCCCGCGAGGAGCGCCATATTGACGATGATGATATCGACGAGGACCGCCTGTGCAGTCTTGGATGCTCTTCCAAGAGAAGCAATCCACTGCCGCAGGGTGATGCCGACACTGAGGAGTCCGGTCGTGAAAATGCTGGCACGATAATGATCGCGGACAAAGAGCCTCATCGCCTCATAGAACACTTTCACCTCATCGATATCGCTCCTTCGTACGCTTTCACCTTTATAGTGTATGATCTGTGTTGCATGTATGTAGAAAATTTTCCAACCGGCTTTTTTAATCCGAAAGCAGAGGTCAAGGTCCTCGCCGTACATGAAGAATTGCTCATCGAGTCCGCCAACCTCCGCTATAACCGCACGCCGCACAAACATGAACGATCCGCTGACGGCATCCACCTCGTAGCTTCTGTCGGGGTCCAGATAAGCCAGATTATAGCGCCCGAACAATTTTGACATCGGGAACAGCGTACTCAATCCGACAATCTTGGTAAATGCGACCCAGGGTGTAGGATAACTCCTCCTGCATGCCAGCTGCAGCGAACCGTCGGGATTCAGGATCTTACAGCCTGCAAGTCCGACCGACTGATCGCGATCGAGGAAATCGCACATCACGCGGAAACTGTCCTCCTGAACGATTGTATCAGGATTTAGGAGGAGAACGTATTTCCCCTTCGCTTCCTTCAGAGCTCTGTTGTTGGCTGCCGCGAATCCGACATTACGTTCATTTACGATTACTGTGACAGCGGGGAACATCTGTTTCAGCATTTCCACGCTACCGTCATCAGAGGCATTGTCCACGATTATGATTTCGCCTTCGAGTCCGTGGAGCGCTTTCTCTACGGAACGCAGACACGTCTCGAGGAAGGCACGGACATTATAATTAACGATTATGACGGAAAGAGTCACGGCGGACTTTACAACCTCCCGAAGATTTTCTTGAACTTCAGCTTCCACACCATGAAGACAGCTTCGTACACAATCTTCTTCGACATCTTGGAAACTCCTGACCGGCGATCGAAGAAAATGATGGGGTGTTCACAGACTGAAAATCCCTTGCTCCATGCCTTGAAGTTTATTTCAATCTGGAACGCGTAGCCGTTCGAATGGATTTTTTCGAGGTCGATCGCCTCAAGGACAGCGCGGCGAAAACATTTGAATCCACCGGTAGCATCTTTGACGGGCATGCCGGTGACCACGCGAGTGTAGAGATTCGCACTGTAGCTGAGAATCAGTCTGCGGATGGACCAGTTTATTATCCGGACACCATTTATGTATCGCGAACCGATGACGAGATCGTATCCGGATATTTTCTGCAGAAAATTAGGGATCTCTTCAGGACTGTGAGAAAAATCCGCATCCATTTCAAAGATGTAATCAAACTTTTTCGCTATCGCGTACTTAAATCCTTCCACGTATGCGGTGCCAAGCCCCATTTTACCTGGACGCCGAATAAGGTGAATCCGGGGATTATTCGATTGGATCCGTGCCACGATATCGCCCGTACCGTCCGGCGAGTTATCGTCGACGATGAGAACCTCAATCTCAGGACCCTTTGCGAGGACCTCAGTTATGAACCTCTCAATGTTGTCTGCTTCATCGTATGTTGGTGTTACAACAAGTGTCCGCGGCATTTCAACTCTCTTTTTATTAAAAAAATTTTAATATCAATACTCTACAAATATACGGATTGCTGCCGTATGGTCATCTTCTTTTGATGAACCGTCTTCAGTACGGGAATGAGAATATTCATACATTCCCGAAACGAAAAAATTCGTGACCGGTTCATACACAACTCGAGCTAGAATCCGTGATGATTTGATTACAATTCCATCTAAAAATCTCGCTAGCTCGGGATCTGAATCCGAATGACCTCTCAGTATATCTCCTCCTACATTGACAAAATCACCGTCTCTAAAGTAATTCGTGCCATGCCTTTCGGTGGCAAAGCTTAACCAGGTCCTGAGACGACAAAACGGCCTGTATGCAATCTCAAAGAGCCATTCATCCGAGTTTGGATTGAGGTGATGCCCTAGGCCTATGCTTCTGTGCGTGTAGTTATTCCCCGCTATACGGTTGCTGTACACGTACGGCTCAAGCCGTGTATATTCGATAACGGCATCAACATCGGGAACCCCCGCAATCTCCGCTACGTACACGCCT
>CAYGXH010000061.1:0-10799 GCA_964353675.1 uncultured Chlorobiaceae bacterium | reverse complement strand
AATGATATCGCACAATCGTATATCATCTTCAAGAAAGATGTGGGTAATGCGTAGCCATAAGTGGAGAGGGATGCTTAGTCTGTGTTGTTCGATAGTTGTACTATCGAACATAATATAATCTAGAGTTGTACTCTAAACGAGGTCCGTGGATAGAGTAAAACAGAATACCACGGTATTTTATACCGGTGTAGTTATGATTATTTAGTTAATTTGACGATCCGGATTTTCACAAGATAACAAATAATATATTAAAATTGTTCGTAAGGATTGTATGGATTATAAAATTTTCTATAAATTCTAAATAATAGAATTATTTTATTTATATCGAAATAAGTATATTTACAGCATGCGCGTCTGGTTCCCGCTTCGAAATCATGGACCTCCCACGTGGTTTCACCGCCAGTCGCGCATTTTTTATTTGTCCTTATTTTATACAAAGGGGGATCGATTAAAAAGTATGAAGGCCAATCTCATTCCCGCCTGTCCGCCTCTGGCGGAAACGCTTTTGTCGGCCTGCCTGCCGATTTACCCGCCGACCTGCCCGCCGAAGTCACGAAGTAACGCAGGCGGGAGCGAAGTGTAGGCGGGAGTGGCACGCAGGCAGGGAATCCAGAACTAAGCCCAATTACTGGATACCCCACCCCCGCCTGCCCTGTGCTGTCCTTCATCGGCGGGCAGGCGACCGAACGGGCTCGTTCAATATATCGGTCGTTCGGGCGGGCCGCTGGAAGCATGCGGGTATGACATCTGAGCCTGGGACTGCTTGCTTAGTTTTGATTTGACTATTATTCCCATTAATGTATATATATAATAGAGGCAGATCATGAGGGTTAACAAAGTTTTAATGCATAGATGCTCAATATTATTTACGCTGATCCTTTTTGTGATTACAGGCAGTTCATTGTCACAGGGAGTGCTTCCGACAGGTACATTGCAAAAAGTAGAAGATTCGGATTTTCAGCAATTCATAAATCGGGTGAATTCCGCTCCGGTGCAGGATCGCGGTGCGATTGTAGACAGCTTCATGCTGGCGGTCCCTGCATTTCCATTTATTGAAGAGCCTGTAGCACATTTTATCTATCGCGGCAATGTTACGAGTGTTAACGTCCCCGGCGATGCGAACGGATGGAATAGTAACGGCTTTCCGATGACAAAACTCTCAACTACCGATTTCTGGTATACCTCACAAATATTTGAGAGCGATGCAAGGCTGGATTATAAATTTATACTCAATGGCTCATCATGGATTCTCGATACCAGCAACCCCCATACGGTATCCGGTGGCTTCGGTGCAAACTCCGAGCTTGCAATGCCGCAATATGTTCAACCTTGGGAAATCATGTATCGCGCGACAATATCACACGGTCGTACTGAAGCAAAAACAATCTACAGTAGTTACAGGTCAGTTACTTATAATATTACTGTCTATCTGCCATTTGGATATGACGCTGCAAGTGAATCATACCCGACAGTATATTTTCAGGATGGAAGTGAATACATTGGTTTGGGAAGCGCGGTCAATGTAATTGATAATCTTATCGATAGTTTAAAAATCCGGCCGGTGATTGCCGTGTTTGTAACTCCTACAAACCGTAACACAGAATATGCTGGTTCGGTTCGCACACAGTACCAACAGTTTTTTGCATTTGAGTTAGTTCATATCATCGACAGCATCTACCGTACACTGCCGTCACCGCAAAACCGGGTGGTATTGGGTGATTCATACGGAGGGAATATTTCCGCTCTCATCAGTTATAATCATCCCGATCTGTTCGGTAACTGTGGAATTCACTCGGGCGCATTCCAGCCCAACAGCTATGAAGCGTTTAATCTGATAGTCGACGGTGCGGTGAAGAAAGATTCAATCAAGTATTGTTCGGTGTGGGGAACGTACGAAGGTTCTCTTACACAAAATATGCGCACATTCAGGGACTCGCTTTTAAACAAGGGATATGATTTCAGCTGGCAGGAGCGGCACGAGGGACACAGTTGGGGACTTTGGCGGGCAACAACCGATTTTATACTTCAAAATTTCTTCCCACTTGTAACGGGTGTGGAGGAGAAAAAAGAGTTACCCGTACAGATACAACTCTATCAGAATTATCCGAATCCGTTCAATCCATCAACATCAATCAAATATAGTTTACCGCAAGCATCACAGGTTACACTTGCGGTCTATACTACAATCGGTCAGCTTGTGAAGCTGTTAGTAGACGAAAAACAAGAAGCGGGATATTATGAAGTGACATTTGATGGATCAGGATTATCGAGTGGAATGTACTTCTATAGATTGCGAGATGGAGAAATTATACAAACTAAGAAAATATTGCTTCTGAAGTGAGCGAGCAATGGGATCAACGATGGATTAGTTATGTCATGAACGAATCATACTTGACGTGATCAACTGGTGCATACTGATAGTGGCCATTGTTTTTCTTATATACAAGAAAAGGTAGGCGAGTATGGATCGAGAAATAAAAGATAAGTTTTTAACACTCTGGAAAAAGTATTTTAAAGATACAGAACTTCCAATTACATTCTATTATACAAATGGAAATGGAGATGCGGCATGGGCTCATGTTGAGAAGAAGAGAAGTTGTATTATTGGTGAGTTGGCGAAGGTGAGAAGCGGCGAATCTATTGTTTACAATGCAGATTTTATTACCTGTGGTGGTGCAAAGCGATATCTTGGATTCACAAATACGATTCGTAACGGCTTTGAATATTTTCTATCTTGTGGGAATGAAGAAATAGAAGGTGAACGGTATAAACGGACACCGGAAATTGTTCTGGAAACAATGAAAAATCACAAACAGCTGCCTCTACCAGGAAAGAATATCGTATTCAAACGATGGGATAAACTCATTGAAACCGATACGCCCGAAGTAGTAATCTTTTTTGCAAAGCCCGATGTACTCTCCGGCTTATTTACGCTTGCGAACTTCGATCAGGTAGAACCGAACGGTGTATTTACTCCATTCGGTGCCGGATGTGGAACGATTGTTCATTATCCTTACCTCGAAATGAAATCAGATAGACCGCGTGCAGTTATCGGTATGTTCGATCCATCCGCACGTCCTTACGTCCCAGGCAATGTGCTGACGTTCGCATTACCGATGGTGAAGTTTGAAAAGATGATCAGCTATATGGAAGAGAGTTTTCTGATCACTGATACATGGAAAAGTGTTAATAAAAGGATTTGAAGAATCTGTCTGCCAAGACATGACCTACCCCCATTTTATGTAAAATTAAATACAAGTTTTTTACTATTTTACTCCATAAATACGGATATAAAGCCTAATTTCTACCCATTTCAGTTAAAATTATTTCAAAAAACATTGATTCTTTCCTCTCCTTTGCATTCTTTATATTAAAACCTTGTCTTGCTCTAACTTTATGTTTTTTCAGTTGCATTTGATGTAACTAATAGGTATGTCATATACCTACAATCAGTATTGATTACAATTATGCTGTTCTCTTCGATCGCTGCGACCGTGAAGAAGATTATGCAATCGCGGAAGGAATTTGAGAAACGTTTGAAGAGCAAATAATGGAAAATATATGAACCGAAGCGAAGCAGAACAAAAACTCAAGAAAATATTTGGTTTCGACAACTTCTATGATGACCAATGGTCAACGATTGAACGAATTCTCAAAGGTGAACGCATTCTGCTTATAGAGAAAACCGGGTATGGCAAATCACTCTGTTATCAGTTCCCCGCAATGCATTTCGATGGCTTAACTGTAGTCTTCTCTCCTTTAATTGCATTGATGAGGGATCAGTTGAAAAGGCTTAATGAGTTGGGAATTTCCGCAAAGTGCATCAACAGTGAACAGGAGGATGCAGAGAACGATGCAATCATAAATGAAGCAAAGCAAGAGAAACTCAAGCTTCTCTACATAGCACCCGAGCGACAGGAAAATGAAAAATGGATTGAAGCAACGCGATTAATGAATTTGAAAATGGTTGTTATCGATGAAGCACATTGTATCTCGGTGTGGGGACACGATTTTCGCCCTGCATTTCGCAGAATAATCAATCTTGTGAAATTACTCCCTGCCGGATTCCCTATACTTGCAACAACTGCAACGGCCACGAAACGGGTTGAACAAGATATCATTAAACAGATGGGTGGGAATTCAATTTCAATTCGAGGGAATCTTGTCAGACCGAACTTTAAGATGCGGGTTGTGAAAGTACAATCTGAAGAAGAGAAAATGGTTTGGCTTGGTAAGAACTTGGAAAAACTACCTGGTTCTGGAGTAATTTATACTGGAACAAGGGTCAATACAGAGATATACTCTCGCTGGTTAGAATATCTGAAACTTTCTTCTATCAATTATAATGCAGGGTTAGATGCCGCATCGCGGAAACAAATAGAAGATGGACTCCTTGCAAACAAATGGAAGTGCGTGGTAGCCACCAACGCGCTTGGCATGGGAATTGATAAACCGGACATCAGGTTCATCATACATACACAGATTCCGGCGTCACTTGTTCATTATTATCAAGAGATAGGCCGCGCGGGAAGAGATGGGCAACCTACCTATCTTTTCCTTTTCTATAATGAAGATGATAAATCACTTCCTCAGGCATTCATCGATGGAGGAAGGCCTTCGCCGGAAAAGTACCAGAGAATTATTGATGCCATAAAAAAAGAACCAATGGGAGAGTTCCAAATAACAAGGGCAACAAATCTAACCCGTAATCAGGTACGAACGATCAAAGCCGATCTCATAGAGCAAGGAATTATCAATGAAGTGAAATCCGGTAATCTTAAGAAATATATGTATAAATATGGAGCACCAGCTCTTAACACAACTGCTTTTCAAGAGCTTCGGAAAGCAAAGATTATCGATCTCGACAAAATGATAGATTATGTACATTCAAATGACTGCCGGATGAAAATATTATGCGATTACCTGGGTGATAATGGAACTGCGAAATGTGAACAATGCGATAATGATCTTGGCGAGTATGTGCATGTAACGACGGATAAGGAATGGGAAGAAAAGATTGAAGCGTTCAGGAGTGAATATTTTCCTATCCTTGACGTAGCGAGCATAAAAACCAATCTGATTAATGGCGCTGCCGGCTCTTATTATGGAGTGTCAACGGTGGGAGCGGCTATCCATCGAAGCAAGTACGAACACGGCGGTGATTTTCCAGATTTTTTACTTAAATTAACGTTAAAAGCGTTTCGCAAGCATTTTGGAAAAGAGAAATTCGATATGATTGTCTATGTGCCCCCGACAGAATCCGGTAAGCTTGTAGAGAATTTCGCTGTAAAAATTGCCATGACACTTGGGATACCTATTTTGCATAGCCTTAAGAAAATTCATGCAACAAAGCCTCAAAAGGTATTTCAGAACAGTTTGCTGAAGGTTGATAACGTTACCGGTGCTTTCGAGTTCAAACCCGAAAGTGGTGTAAGAGGGAAATCAGTTCTCTTAATTGACGATATTTGTGACAGCGGAGCGACCATTAAGGAAATTGGCAAGCTGCTGTCACAACTTGGCGCCATCAAGGTCGCTCCGCTGGTTATTGCGAAAACTGTTGGCGGGGATTTAGCGGGATAGAAAAAGGATTGATGAAGAATGACCGAGAAAAAAGATATACCATATCTCATTGCGTTGACTCATAGCTCAAAACTTCGTATCGAGCAGATCAATCTGTTATTGGTAAAGATCTTCCATGAAAAACAGAGCACGCTTGAAGAATTCTTTCAAAGGTCGGAAGATATTTGGACGCAGGAATATGCTCTTTGCGAAAAGGAGGTAACTGGAGTCAAAGCTGCGAAGGATGAGTTACCTAATAGTTCATTTATTGCTGAAGATCTTTTTGCTCAGGGATACGAAGTGCTGCCTCTATACTCACAGGAGTATTCCAAAACTCTCAAAGAAAATCTGAAAACCAAATCATCGCCACCGATATTGTATGTAAAAGGGAATAAACAGATACTTCAGGAAGATTCGGTTGCGATAGTCGGTTCCCGCGATGCATCAGATATATCACTAAAATTTACTGACAATATTGCGAAGATGGCATCCGAGAAGTACAAAGTTATTGTCAGCGGCTTCGCAAAAGGTGTAGATAAGCAAGCTCTCGATTCAGCGCTGAAATATAAAGGGCAGAGTATTATCGTTCTCCCTCAGGGTATCATGACATTCGATAGTGGTATGAAGAAGTACTATTCGCAGATTGTGGAAGGTGATGTTTTAGTCCTGAGCACGTTTTTCCCAAAGGCTCCGTGGAGTGTTCAGCTTGCAATGGGTCGCAATCCATATATTTATGGTCTTGCTAAGCACGTTTATGTTGCAGAGTCCGGTTCTGAAGGAGGCACCTGGTCAGGCGTTATTGATGGTTTGCGTAAAGGTCGAACTATTTATGTGAGAAAGCCGGAGTTTGGGGAACAGAATGCCAACTTGGAACTTATCGAAAAGGGTGCAACTCCCGTCGATTATAATGGTAATGTGATCGAAAGTGAAGTTGTGAGAGTAAGCGAACCGGCTAGTGATTCCATTACTGAAATCCCAAAGGATGAAGAAATCAAAAGATCATCGGAGAAAAAGAAGGAAAAGGAGTAAAGAGAAAAGAAAAAGAAGGGAGAAGATCCATCACAACTTGATCTAATTTCCTAAAGATTGTATCATTTGATGAATAAAAATGATTCCATCTGTACTCTCCGCCAAGGTGAAAAAGGGTATTGAAGATTTCTTAAGGACAACTTTTCTTTCATGGAATACCCTGCAGAATGTATCATTTCTGAGCCTGCCGTACAAGAATAGAGCGCAGCCCTGTGACACTCCGGTAGTAAAAAATTGCAGGTTCAACTCGGGCTCATAAAAAAAGAAGCCGATTCTATTCAGAATCGGCCTATCATATAGCGGTTCACCCGCCGAAGTTCCGAAGGAACGTAGGTGGGCTTGCCCGCCGATTCACCTACTGAAGCCCTAAAGAGGCAAAGGTGGGAGTTCCGGAGGAATGCAGGCAGGGGATCGGGCTTGACATCCAATTAAATAACCCATTTTTCCCTCTTTTCCGCATAAGGACTGTATTAAACCTTAGAACCTACCTATTTTAGTTAAAATTCTTTCCTCAAAATCTTGAAGCTTTCTTTTTCTTTGCCTACTTTATACCTATTCCTTGTCTTTCAGATCAATTTAAAACATAAAAAAATATACCTAATGGGGCGGGTCACCGGGTATTATACCGATCAATAGCCCTTCGGATAGACAAACTGTTGGAAAATTTACAGCGATTATGATGGAGGGAGTATTATTTATCCCCCATAGGTTAAAAGCAATCCAAATCGAAAGTTAACATTATTTATCGCTGATCTCTCGGATTTGAACTTGTAAAACGTATCAATAATATAAACTAATCTATGGATGCCTTTAAAATCCACGAATCGGTGGTAGATAGTTACTCCTCATACATCAAGAGCTTCATAAACATTAAAGATCAGAGAATTCGTGAGGAGGTCGATAAAGAACTCTCCTCCGGCAAGCTGTGGCCCCGTCCGCTCGTACAATTTAATCCGGAATATGCACCGGGAAGGAACCTTGATGAACTTTGCGCTTCCGGTTTATTACATCCTACCCTCAGCAAGATTTTCAAAGGAATTAAGCTTTACTATCATCAAGACAAGGCATTAGAGCTGGGTTGCAGCGGCAAAGATTTTATTGTTTCATCAGGGACAGGGTCAGGGAAATCGTTGACCTTCCTTGGTACAATATTTCATAGAATTCTCCGATCCACCGATCACCAAAGCTGGTATTAAAGCAGTAATTGTGTATCCTATGAACGCTCTGATAAATTCACAATCATTGGAAATAGGAAAATATAAAGAAGCATACGAGAAATCGATTGGACAAACTTTCCCAGTTACATTTGCTCAATATACCGGACAAGAAGGTAGCAGCGAACGCGAGTCGATAATTAATAATCCTCCTGATATTCTTCTTACTAAAGTATTGTAAACTAGATACGTTAGGAATGATCCAGATTGTAGAGAAACTGATGAAATTTGACTGATTGTTATCTATTCTTCATTTTCTTGGCTTGACTATTCTGAGCATGAACGTCAAAAGATTCTTGATGTTATTAATTTACTCCCATAGAAAGATATCCTTAATTCACGATAAAATCGCCGATTTTATAGGAAAATTATATGGCTATAACCTTATTTTCTTCTTGCATATTTATGGGTATATCCTTATATTATTGATAATAATTTAAGGTTATACCCTTATGATAAATCTTAATAAAAAACTAGTAATTGAATAGCTCGATAGAAAATTCGACAAATTGTCGTTTGTTGGCGAAATCGATGTACCTCCTAGGGGATGGATCTACACGGTTCGTACGGCAATTAATATGTCCCTTTCGCAATTCGCAAAACGATTAAACAAGACCGTTCCCAGCGTAAGAGAGATTGAGGAGAGGGAACAAAACCGGACAATTACACTAAAAAAGTTAATCGAGGTTGCCGATGCCCTTGACCTCCGTTTTTTTTATTTCTTGGTACCAAAAGATGTAACATTGGAAAAGCTAATTAAAAAACGCGCGTTGCAGCTGGCTCAGGAGATCGTTTTGAGAACTTCTCATTCTATGAGCCTTGAAGAACAAAAACCTTCCGACGAGCGTTTGCAAAAAGCCATCAGGGAAAGAGCGGAAAATATTAAACTTGAAATGCCAAAATATTTATGGGATTAGATTTTAACTACATCGAAGGTCAAACACCTCTCGACGAAGACGAAAAGGAAGAGTTGTTAATTTCAACGATTACCACATGCGGCGAGCTCGATGAGTTTGAACAACTGAATGTGGAGAAAGCTGTCGAATGGGCCTTAAAAAAGAAATTCAGGATAGATCATATTCTCACTGAAGATTTTGTGAAGGATCTGCACCACAGGATGTTCGGAGATGTCTGGCAGTGGGCTGGCCGGTTCAGAACATCAAATAAAAATATTGGAGTTGATAAATATCAGATCCCTGTTTCTCTGATAAACCTGTTTGAAGATTGTAAATATTGGATTGAGAAAAAGACTTATAATGAAGATGAAATCGCAATTCGGTTCAGCCATCGGATAATTTCTATTCATCCCTTCGCGAATGGCAACGGACGCCATTCCCGTTTAATTGCAGATGTCCTGATCAGCAAAGGACTAGGCGGGGAGCCATTTTCATGGGGTAGATTAAATTTAGTGCGAAGGGGTGAGGCAAGAAATCTTTATCTGAAAGCTCTTCGTGTTGCGGATAATAACAATTACAAATCACTCATTGATTTTGCCAGATCTTAAAAGCTTAGGTCCATGGGTAGGCAACTAACGAACTGACAATTCAATATTATTTTCAACATTTCAATCTGAATCCGTCTAAGTGTGCGTCTGCAACGAAATCGTATCCCCTTGGATTTTTAGCGAGGGCATACATGAAAGTAACTGAAACACACATCCCATCTCATTTGTATCTAATTCAAATTCATTCTTTCGTACAAATCCATAGACCAACAATCTTGTCAATATCCTTAATAACGAAGTTTGATCCACCCAAACGCGAGATTTCTGATCTCCGCTTATAAAGCTTATCCCATTTGTATATATGTGGAGTGTGAATGTCTTCTCATTGAATAAAATATTTTTACCATTGAGATCCTGAACCTCATCCAGTAATGCATAAAAGATTTCCTTCTTATGTAAATCAGACGCTGATTTTTTTAATTCTACATTCTCGAACCATGACTTCTTATTACCTGTCTTGTTGATGAGTAGCGACCCTTTGAGTATATCCTCTGTTTTATTTTTTTGTAGAATGGTAATGCCTAAAATCCCGGCTAGATTATTTACATCCTCGTCCCTCTTATAAAATCCCATTATTATGCCGATATCAATCATCTGTTCATCGAGCCATTCACGAAATAAATAGACGTCCTGATATGAGAGTGTATTATACTCGAGCGGCTTTGTAAATAATCCGCCGTATAATTTTCTATTTTGTTCAAAGATGAAGTAAATATCCCAAGCATTGCTTTCCTTAACCTCCGTCATCCGAACTGACGAAGTGTCGATAACAAGTCTAAATAATTCACAAAGCTGTTCCCACTTGAGAAATTGTAATTCTGATTCATCTGTTCTGTTTGAATGAATATTGGGATGCCAATCCTGGTCAAGAACACGGGCAATCGTTGAAAATAAATCCAAAATATCAAATGGTTTTGCAACAAAATCTGATGCCCCTAATTTTCTTGAATAGATTGCATTTTTAAGGTCGGCATAGCCTGTACAATATATGAACGGAATATTCGATGTTTTTGGATTTGCTTTAAGCCAGCGGAGTAATTGGAAGCCATCCATTCCCGGTGATTTAATATCTGAAATAATCAAATCCGGTTGATTTTCCAAGATCCAATCATATCCCTTCGTTTTTAATAGAATATGGTGAGCTTCATAGCCTGAATTTCTTAACTCGTTGCGTACTACTAGGCCAATAACCGCTTCATCATCCAGTATCAGGATTTTATGTGGTTGATTGGTCATCGCACAAATATAGGTTTAGGATTATATGGAAGCAAATTTGTTGTGATAAATTGCGCTTTTGTTCAATTGACCCCACCTGTTGCATATATTAATATTCTTCGATAAATTATTTTAGCCGCGCATAACTAAAAGTTTGTTCGACGTATCCTTTATTGCGATATTATCGGATATGGTATGGATTCTGATAAAGGAGATGATGTTATGAAAATCAGAGGAAGACTGCAAGAGAAACGATCAGCTAGAAAAATAATCCCCTT
>CAYGXH010000060.1:0-10844 GCA_964353675.1 uncultured Chlorobiaceae bacterium | reverse complement strand
AATTTCGATCCTCTTGGCGGTTTAGCGTATCGACGATTTCTGCGGGGGGAGTTATTATTCGAGTCCGGGAAGTATGAGGAGGCTTTAAAGTGGTATCTCAATGGTTTTGATCTCCCTTCCACTGCGCCCGCGAGTTTGAGGTGCGCGGAGATCTATGAGAAATTAGGGAAACCGAAGGAAGCAAAGGGAAAGTATTTGCGCGTCATTCAATTGTGGAAAGATTGTGATCCGGAATTCCGACCCATGCTCCAGAAAGCAAAAGAAGGACTTGAGAGAGTTTCAAAAATGTAAAAAGAGCTACCATTGCTCGGACAAACCATCTCATACTATAAAATCCTTGAGAAGTTGGGAATGGATGTAATTTTTTGATTTTATGAAAATGAAATATTCTTACACAAATATGCTCGAAAAGCCCAGGTTATGAAGATACTTGCGATGGCCGACCTGCACGGTGATCTGGAACTGTATTTGAGGATGAAAGAATTATTCTCATCACGAGAGATCGATGCAGTCGTAATGGCCGGGGATTTGCTATCGGCATTCAGATCAGACATAAGTGTAGAAAATGCTATGAAGGAAGTCGCGCAGAACGTCGTGGAAATTCTTATTTCTTTCTCGAAACCGGTCTTTTACATCATGGGAAATGATGATCTGGTGGATCTCGGTTATGAAGATTCCAGGATCCGATCCATTCATTGCGAACGTGTCACTCTGGGTAAATATAGCTTTGTCGGGTACCAGTATTCACTGCTATTCACGCTGGGTCCGTTTGAGAAGCCGGAAACTGAGATCCAAAAAGATATGGCTGCGGTCGCGCGCCTCATTGACGTGAATACTGTCCTTGTCACTCACAGCCCGGCGTATGGAATTCTTGATGAAGGCATTCCAATACCCGGTCGGGATGTTCACGTCGGAAGCAGAAGTATTTTAGACCTGATCGAACGTAATCCTGTGAAGGCCCACATTCATGGACACATCCATAAATGCTTCGGGCGTGCTGGCATACATTTCAACGTAGCATCTGCGGGTCGCTTCCGGGGTATGATCATCGATCTGGATGATCTCTCTTACGAGGTCTTCGATAAGGATATTACACAAACACTATGATCGGCAAAACAATATCATATTACCCTCACCCCCGCCCGCCTACGGCGCCCGCCAGAACGCGCAGCAGGCTGGCCTCTCCCGAATTCATCCTGAGCGCAGTCGAAGGATCGGGAGAGGGATGTATATGCCGACGCAGTCGGAAATGACAGGGAGAGGATAAAATGAGTAATGCGACATGATCGGACAGATGGTTTCACATTGAACAATTTTTAAAACCCAACTGAAAATGGGCTTATGCAAAGGAACTATAAACGACAAATATCATCTCTATCGCAAATCTTCAATTTTGTGAACGAGATTCTCGATAGCTATAAAGTTGATGAATCAATTTCATTCTCAATCAACTTGGCAATCGAAGAATTATTCACTAACATGGTCAAGTACAACAGTCATTCTCATGGCAACATCACAATCGACATCGAAAAAAAAGGAAAGAATTTAATAGTGAATCTAATCGATCATGGTAGCCACGAATTTGATGTAAGGAAAGCCCGGGAAGTCGATGTGACAAGTAGATTGGAAGAACGTAAAGTAGGCGGACTCGGACTTCATCTTGTGAAGAATATGGTTGATAATCTTGAATACAAGTATTCCAACGGAGAAAGTAGAATAACATTCATAAAAAACCTGGAGAAAACCCATGTTTGATACGAAAATTCTCGGTAATGGAGATATTGCATTCTGCGGACGACTTGACGCGTCCCAGTCTGATAAAGCGGATCAGGCACTCCAGGAAATAATTTCATCACAAACCCTCAATTTTAAAGATCTTGACTACATATCAAGCGCCGGTTTGGGTACTCTGCTGGCACATCAAAAGCGATTAAAAAATACGGGGCATGCTTTACGGCTGATTAATCTCAATAAACATGTGAAAGATGTATTTACACTTACGGGTTTTGATCAGATTTTCGAGATTCAATAATAAATAATCTGTATTAACCAACTTTTTACTAATCGAATTGTATTTATAAGTGGATAGGATAGACGACAATATTCTCGTACGACGGTGCCTCGAGGGCGATAAAAAAGCCTTTGAAGAAATCGTAGACAGATATCAGAAAACAGTCTTCAATACCGCGTTTAGGATATTGAATGATTACGAAGATGCCGCCGACGTATCACAGTCGGCATTCATCAGAGTGTACGAGAATCTTGAAAAGTTCAGTGCTCGTTATAAGTTTTTTAGTTGGCTGTATAAAATAACAGTAAATGAGTCGCTGAATTTTCTCAAGCAGCGAAAACAGATCGGTGGAAGCACCGCAGAAGAAGTTGCTGATGCGAAAACTCCTGAAGATTTATACAAGGACGCAGAATTAAGCGAAAGCATCCAGCAGGCTCTGATGCAAATAGGACTCGATTATAGATTAGTTATTGTTTTGCGCTATTTCCAGGATTTATCATACAACGAAATCAGTTATGTTCTTGATACTCCTGAGAAAACTGTAAAATCAAGGTTGTTTACCGCCAGAAACCTGTTGAAAAATATTATGAGCGAAGAGATTATATGATAGATGACAAATATAATGAATTAATTCAGAGAGAAATCGACGGTGTTAATAGTCGTGCTCAGACCAGAAGGCTGAAAAGCTATATGGAAGGCAATCCTCAGGCTCAGAAATTCTATGAAGACCTTCTCGCCATGTCGGTAAAACTATCCAAAGTTCAAGAGATAGAACCACCCCGAAACCTGAAAATAAATATTCTTAATGCCATTCCCTCCGAAAAGTATATAAAGAAGGCAAGATATCCGGTTTTTAAATTATCCCTCGAATCATTACTCTTTAGTAAACGAGTCAGATATGCCTATATATTTGCAGCTGGTCTGATAATCGGCGGTCTTGGGATAGGACTATTATTTACTTCATTTATCAACCAGGAGACGGTGGGAGTTTCGAACCTGTCCGGAACCATGATGAGAGACGTTACGACAGTCAACTTCCAAACCGCAGAGAAATTTGATATTTCAGAGACTGATGTGTCGGGTCATGTCGAGCTTTCGTATTCAAAAAAAGCCATTCTGCTGGAAATTACAGCCAAAACGGAACTCGAAATAGAAGCCAGGGTGGAATACAACGGAAATGACCTCAATTTCCTGGGATTTAAAGAAATCAATGCTTCGATGAATAATCTAAGTGTATTGAGTAATTCTATACAATTTTCTTGCATCGGTGACAACAGCTATCTCATTTTCTGGGATCGTAAAACTTCACATATGTCTCCACTGCAATTGAAGCTTTACTCTGCAGGTGTGATGATTACGGAGAGAACTATACTAAATGAACCGTAATCGAAGATGTAACAAATTCCAACTTAGATCATTTTTGCTTTGTATTTAGTATAGAGATCGTAAAGTAAAGTTTAACTAACTAATCAATAAATCAACAACCTAACCGGAGGTTTTTATGAAAAACAAAGTAGTACTTGCGGGCGCACTCGTTGCGGTTCTTGCAATTGTGTACTTCGCTTTCATTTTTCCCTGGCCTACTAACGAAAATGCGAGCGGCACGATTGGCGGAGTGAAGAAATACAATGCGCAGCAATTGAGCGATAAGGATGTAAAGTTGGAAGCCCAACAGTTATCTGAAGCAGACCTTGCTGAAATCGAAAAGCGGATTGATGGTATGGAAGGTCGAGTTGCTGAGGATGGACGAAAAGCGCTTCTAACCGCACGTTGTAATTATTTGGCCGAAAGGCTTGCACCACTGCCGGAGGTAGCGCGTAGAGAGCCGTTGCCGGTAGAAGCCCGATTGGCAGGTATCGAAGCAAAGTTATTAGAAAGAAGCGCTGGTTTGCCGATGATAGAGCGCGTGGCAAATTTAGAGAAGAGGCTTGCACCACTGCCCGAAGTGCAGCGAAAAGCGGATCTTCCGTTGGAAAAGAGAATAAACGACATGGTTACCCGTCTTGCTCCATTACCTGAAGTTGCCAGAAGGGAACCATTACCGATGGAAGCTCAGGTTCTACGTCTGGAGGCGATCATGATGGAGCGGAGTGCTGGTTTACCTCTGGTAGAGCGTGTGGCAAATTTAGAGAAGAGACTTGCACCACTGCCCGAAGTGCAGCGAAAAGCGGATCTTCCGTTGGAAAAGAGAATTAATGACCTGGTAAACAGGGTTGCACCGTTGCAAGCAGAATTAAAAATAGCTTCGTTGCCGTTGGAATCAAAACTCGCCGTCTGTGAAATCAGAATGATCGAAAGAACGGCAAGTCTTCCGTTGGAAAAGCAAATTCAGAATATCGAATCACGGTTAGCGCCACAAGATCGATACCTTGCATTGCAGAACCGGCTCGATAACATTGAAAATCGTGTGAACATTCCGCAGGAACAACGAACTGCAGGATTAAAGTTGGTGGAGAGAATCAATAATATGGAACAGAGACTTGCGCCTCCACAAATAGAGAACCGGCAAAATGTTCCGAAATAGCAATAATACATAAGTTTATTCGATTCAAGGTGGATTAGAGGCAAATGAGGAGACGCAAAGCGTCTCCTCTGCCTTTTTAACGTTTTTAAAAATATCCACAGTGACCTCACTATACTCATCAAAAGAATCCCCATACGGAGGTTCAGTAAAATGAATCACCACAGAAGTTCCCTGCTATGGCTTTATTGCATCGTGTGGCTGGTGTCATCATGGAATATCTCGTTTACGCAGACATCGCTGTATTCGTTCGAAACAAAAAATTTAAGATTAATCTACTATGATGAAAATCATTACTACGTGATCCCGCATCTGAGGAGATGTTTTGAAAATTCCTTCAACTTTTACAGTAATCTTTTTCATTACACACCGGCAGAAAAAGTGACGGTCTTGTTTCAGGATTTCGATGATTACGGATATGCGGGAGCGACTTCACTCCCCTTCAATTATATGGTACTGGGTATTGAGCCATTCGAGTACGTCTACGAAACATCACCAACAAACGAGCGGTTGAACTGGGTTATGAGTCATGAGCTGATGCACGTTGTCAGTACCGATAAGGCGTCATCGGCGGATAATTTTTATCGTTCGCTCTTTTTGGGAAAAGTACCCGTATCGAACGAAAATCCAATCTCCATGATGTACAGCTACCTTACTGCTCCGAGGAAATATACTCCCCGCTGGTATCTGGAAGGCATCGCGGTCTTTATGGAAACCTGGCTGGCAGGCGGCATCGGACGCGCACAGGGTGGATACGACGAGATGGTATTCAGAACGATGGTGAACGACAGCAGTTATTTTTACGATGTGGTTGGTTTGGAATCTGAAGGTACAACCGTCGATTTTCAGATCGGTCAGAATTCATACCTTTACGGAACACGGTTCGTAAGCTACCTCGCATACCGCTATGGTCCTGAAAAGTTATTGCTATGGATCGATCGGACCGATGATACAAAACAGGATTTTACATCACAATTTAAACAAGTGTATGGCGCTTCCCTCGATGAGGAATGGTCGCGATGGATCGAATGGGAGCACGAATGGCAGCGGGTAAATTTAGATTCTATCCGGCAGTTACCTTTAACCTCTTATCGATACATTTCAAAAGAACCGTTAGGGGCGATCTCTCGCACTTATTATGATTCTGCGGAAAATAAGCTGTATGCTGCAATTAACTACCCTGGTCAACTCGCAAATATTGTCTCAATTGATGGCAGCGGCGGACAGGTAGAAAATATCTGTGTCATACCAACTCCGGCATTGTATTACGTTTGCCATTTAATATATGACCGTATGAATGGAAAATTATTTTATACATCAAAGAACAATAAGGGTTGGCGTGATCTCTGTGTAGTGGATATTAAGACGCGTAAATCAGAAATCTTAGCAAAAAACGCAAGAGCGGGAGATCTGGCTTTCAATTCAGCCGATACATCCGTCTGGGGCATACAGCACCATAATGGTTATTCTACTATTGTCCGCTTTCCCCACCCTTACCAGGCATGGAATGAACTCGTTAGGTTGCCGTACGGGACTGATCTGTTCGATATTGATATATCTCCCGATGGGACATATCTAACAGGTTCCGTGATGGAAATCAGCGGGAAACATAAACTCGTGCGTATGCATATTAATAAATTACTCGGAGGAGACAGCGAGTACGAAACATTGCATGAATTCGAAAATAATGCACCGCTGAACTTTGTTTTCTCCCCGAATGGACGTTACTTGTACGGAAGCACATACTTCCACACAGGCGTCTCAAATATTGTCCGGTACGATTTCACGACAAAGCAGATGGAGCGGCTGACAAATTGCGAAACCGGATTATTCAGGCCCGTGCCGGTTTCAGGTGATTCTCTTGTTGCGTTTCGATATTCCGGTAAAGGATTTACGCCGGTCATGATCCCAAATGCTGTACGGGAAGATGTAAGCACTATTAATTATCTGGGATATGAAATTTCTGAAAAACATCCACTTGTAAGAACCTGGACATTGCCTTCACCGCTGACAATTAATCTCGATTCGCTTACAACCTTTACAGGTGATTATAATGGATTGAGTGAAATCAGGTTTGGCTCCGCGTACCCGATAGTCGATGGCTATAAGGATTTCACGGCGTTTGGAGTTCGATTTAGTCTCATGGATCCTCTCATGCTGCACGACATAAATGCAACAGCGACCTACACTCCGCATAAGATTCTTCCTATGAATGAACGATTGCACCTGTCGCTGAATTACAATTACTGGGGATGGAAATTTAACGCAACGTATAACAGATCGGATTTTTACGATCTATTTGGACCAACAAAAACAAGCCGTAAAGGTTATTCTGTGGGCGTATCCTACAATAACAGGATCCTAGATGACAATCCGCAGTCTCTCAGCTACACAATTTCCGCGACAGGATGGGGCGGTTTGCAAAAACTCCCAGATTATCAAAATATTTCGGCATCCTTCGATAGATACCTTACAGGAAATATCATGCTGAATTACACCAACCTGCGGCGGTCGTTGGGTGCTATAGAATCAGAAGGTGGTATCCGTGCTCAGTTCAACACGCTTGATAATTACGTAAATGGAAACCATTTCCCTCGATTGTACGCAAATGTCGACTACGGCCTGCTTCTTCCTATTCACCATTCCTCTATCTGGCTGAGGAGTTCGGCCGGATACTCTCTTGGCGATCGTGATGAACCGTTTGCGAATTTTTACTTCGGCGGATTTGGTAATAATTGGATCGATTACCAGGTAGCAAAGCGATATCGATCGTACTATAGTTTTCCCGGGGCGGAGCTGAATACAATCGGCGGAACAGACTTTGGTAAATTACTCATCGAGTGGTCACTACCGCCACTGCGCTTTCGTCGTTTCGGTTTTATGAATTTATTTTGCAACTGGGCTCATCTCACTCTTTTCTCATCGGGAATCGTCACGAACATGGCGGAAGCAGATTATCGGCAGATGTATTTTAATGCCGGATCGCAGGTCGATTTTAAAATTGTGCTTCTTTCGAGAATGGAATCAACATTTTCACTTGGCTATGCGTTTGCATGGGAAAGGTATAACCGCCCGACAAAAGAATTCATGTTCTCATTAAAGATTTTATAATCGGTGATAAAACCGTGTTGAATGTTCTCGTCAGCCTACTACCCATTTTCTTATTTCTCGCAGCATTAATCTTTCTTGACAGCTATAAACTTGTTAGACTGCGCTCGGTACTCCTTACGATAGGAATGGGATGTATTATTGCTCTATTTTCGTTTTACATCAGTACATTTATTATTGATAAATTACGCACGGACATTACTTTCTATCGGCGGTATCCCGGACCATGTGTTGAAGAAATACTTAAAGCATTGTTTCTCATTTACCTTATCAAATCCAAAAAAATCGGTTTCATGGTGGATGCCGCAATTTATGGTTTTGCCATCGGAGCCGGTTTTGCCTTTACGGAGAATCTATATTACCTCTGGACACTTCAGGAGGATAACCTTTTGCTATGGATTATCCGCGGATGTGGGACAGCTATAATGCATGGCGGGGCAACAGCCATAGTCAGCATTGTCGCGAGATATTTACTTGATCAATATCGATCCAATACTCTGAAGATATTTTTGCCCGGCGTGCTTCTCGCGATTGTCATTCATTCATTCTTTAATCATTTCATTTTGCACCCGGTTACTTCAACTGTTCTCATTCTGCTAATTCTTCCGGCAATAATGATTATAATCTTTAAACACAGTGAGGAATCCACACGATCGTGGCTTGGCATGGGATTAGATTCTGATCTTGAATTGATACATCTTATTATGAGTGGGAATCTTTCTGAATCGCGGATTGGTCAGTACCTCCAGACGTTAAAAGATAAATTCCCGGCTGAGATAATTGGCGACATGCTCTGCCTGATTCGGATTCACACGGAACTTTCCATGAGGGCAAAAGGTATGTTATTGATGAGGGAGGCAGGATTTGATGCACCGACTGATCAGGAGATACAAGAGAAATTTGATGAACTCCGATATTTAGATAAGCGTGTCGGTAGAACCGGGAAATTGGCAATATCACCGATATTGCATAAAAGCAGCCGCAGTGACTGGCAGCTTCAGCTTCTTCAAAAGTAGTGTACAAGCAGGTATCCGGACCGCGCAATGGAATTGAAATAAATATTATTAAAATGAGCAATTTGCATATGATGCGGAGAATTATTTCATTCTTAGGTGATCTTTGGCTCGGATATTAGACTGTAATAGAGGGATATAACTGTAACGAAAACATAGATAGGAGGGCTTATGCATTTAAAGGTTACTCACAGTGCCGGTATCAGCATTATACACCTGGAGGGGGACTTTCTCCTAGAACCGCAACAAAGCAAGCTGCGTGAAAAGATACATGAACTTATCGACAAAGGCAGCACAAATTTTATTATCGATCTCACCGGTGTAAAACATATAAACAGTTGTGGTCTCGGATCGCTTGTTTGCGCTTATACTTCCGCCCGGAAGGTGGAGGGAAATCTTCGATTGGCAGGCGTTGGAACAGCTGTACAAGAACTCCTGAATATCACCCAGCTTGTGAAGATATTTGACGTCTTTCCCACTCTTGAGCAAGCGCTTGCAGATCACCGTACACGGCCATGATAAATTCTTTTACCCTGTCCGGTAAAAATTCCGACTTTTGACTAGTGGTATCCTGATTTCTTCGGAATGCCCAGACTAGCCTACTCCTTTTTAAACGTGTACCAACTGGAATGATAGTTAATTCCTCAATTGGATTGCATCATTCACATCTTCCCAATCCTACTCCCGAAGATCGTGCGTACTCTCCATCGATGGATGTCATTCTCCATAATGGCAATAGATCTGCGGTAGGATTGGAGATACTTATTAGCTGCCGGGACCGCAATGGGCTTGATTGACCTTTCCGCAAGGTCCAGGTGGCAATTGATTTCTTGAAACAACCTGGTCAATCCATCGCTGAGTAGAACATTGCGGACGATCTGGCGGCGAACAATTTTCTTCCCGGACTTTTTCATTCTTATACCGTGCAGGAAAAAAGATGAGGCATAATTGAATCGTCCGCGTTCTAGATCCTCTTCCAGGTCTTGCAAATCGTCAACGATCGCCCCGGTTTTCATCATTTCCGTAGCAAAGACCGAAATGCGTTTGAAATCCTTCATTCGCCCTCCCTTCAGGCATAGCGCTGCCGGGGCGACGTTACAGATCGTAGATGTGCGACCATGAGCCGAGAGCAACCGCTCACGATTTCTCACGGGCTTACGCTCCATACTATCCCCGCTCGCAATGGCAAGAATGGTTTCTACTATACAACTTCTGTAGATATTCCAGAATGCAGATGCCTTATGGAAGTATTTGGAGAAAACACGCTCTGCCTCGAACAGGAACAAATCCGACGCATAGATGAGAGAGAAACGTTCTGTATGCTTGTCGAAGAGATCGTCCTGGATTCTAATAAAGACAAACAGGCAATATTGACCCCAGAGGATATCGTCGATGAAACGCCTACCGATAGCACGTGCCAATTTTTTCCCATGGAACGCTTCAGCCAACCAGAACGGTAGGATGATCCAGTATGGCTGATCATTCCTGTTCGCGTGAAGCTTGGCCTCAGCACCGGTCTTTCTACGATACAGACTGAGATTCTGCTGAAAGTCCATTTTAATCGCCGGCGGCCAGGAACGGATAGTCCTCTCCACTCGTGATCTGAAGAATGAAATCAAACCTGGCATGGCTCATAGTTGAAAATTATTCCAATTTTAGACACCAGCATCCATCCTCGTAATAATTTCTACCAGTCAATCTCATCCAAGACCGGTTTTGATAAATCAGTGCAACGATCCCACAAATTTCTTCATCGTACGATCGCCACCTGCATTTGTGGAAATGTAATTAAGAAATATCCCAACTCAGACAAGGAGCGGGAATTTATCTAATCTGTCGGCCAAGGCGGAGGCCCTCCGCGAGAAACAATATTCAGCCACAAACGATGGGCACCCTTTTTTCTTTTTAACGATTGATGCCATCGAATAATTTGGCGGAGCGTTCGCATGTTAGCCGCCGAAATCGTCCAACCTACAGCTTCCAATGCCTTTCCCGGATTTTTCAGAAGGGCATCACAGAACGATTTATCCCTGTACGCCCGTGTTATGACGGTTTTCAGTGATACTTTTTTCTTCTTCTTTAACATGGTGCGATCCTTCCTAAGATAGTTAATTGAATCAGTGAATTAATCTGGAGACGGAATTCCGTACTTCAACTGCCTTCCTGCTTGTGGAATCATATTTGAGATATA
>CAYGXH010000059.1:0-10860 GCA_964353675.1 uncultured Chlorobiaceae bacterium | reverse complement strand
AAGAAACCGTATGGGAAGTTAATGCGCTTGCATTTCCGCCTTCATGATCGGAGTGGAGTGTGAAGAAGAGCCGCACCAGGTTTGCAAATTCGCCTGATGGATCCGGTATGCCAAGCATGTGAGCATAATTACCTCCCCAGTCGAGACCGGATTTGGGGGGAATAATATCTCCCTTGTTAAATCGCATACGATAA
The DNA here is from genome assembly GCA_964353675.1 of uncultured Chlorobiaceae bacterium. Taxonomy (GTDB): domain Bacteria; phylum Bacteroidota; class Ignavibacteria; order UBA10030; family SZUA-254; genus CAYGXH01. The sequence continues at coordinate 10,666 of CAYGXH010000059.1, read as the reverse complement.
ATGCCAGCTGATACGGCCGGAAGGCGCGCCATTATGTTTAAGGCATCTTCTAAATTGGCTATCCAGTAGTCCTCCTTTTTAACGCCGGCATTGTATCGTTTTCTAAAGATCGACTCCTTCTCCATGATAAGAATTGCAGTGCTCAGCATCGTCATGGGATGTGAACTTTTCGGCATAGATTTCAGAACATCCCAAACGTACCCGGGCACGACGTCCCGCGTGGCCAGATCCTCCTGAAATTCTTTGAGCGCTTTTTGATCTGGGAGTTCGCCGGTGAGAAGAAGAAAGAAAATTTCCTCAGGCAGTTTCTCCCGCAGTTGGCCGATTGGAATTCCCCGAAGAACAACACCGGTCTCAGGTGGTACCAGGGAGGTATCGCAGACGAGAGCTTTTACACCCCGCATCCCGCCATACGCCTGCTCGACAGTTACAGTCGAAATCACCTTATCGCCATGCTCTTTAATGAGGTTCCTGATAGATTCCCGCCACAGGGGAATTTTTTTATTTAATATTTGCTGAAGGATCGACATGATAAACTCCCAACCTTATTGATGTAATATGAAGTAATATAATAAAATAACACATATATGTTTATAAAAGTTCTATGCATTCCCTGGAAACTGAAAAATCTTATTACCCGATTTCCGGAGCCATCGGCTGTAAGTAATCACTATTTTTTTGAAAAATGGGATTAATCAGGAAAAAGTAGGTAATTACATCCATCCACTTCGGAAAGAACCTTACGAAGGATAAAGCATCTTATAATTATGGATATATTTTATTATTATTGAGCCCTTTAAGCTAATCTGGGCCGTAGTTTGCACCTCTTTTGATTACCTCCGACTGAGCCGGACACCGAAAATGACAATGCCGATCAGCAGGATAATGAGTATTGCGGTGCTGAAAATCCTTATCAACTTTTAGCAAATCACGTCTAAAATTTATCGGGGGATAATTAACAATGGTTGGGGAGAAAATCAAAATTGATACGATTACCTCACATCATATCTATTAAACGACACAACTACCAGACTAAACAAAATCAGATTTGTTATCAATAGTATGGACACGCTTATTAAGTTTTCTTGTATAAGTGTCCCAACCGAGGGTTCTACGTAACGAAATTCAGGAATTTCTCTGATATCGATTGGTTTCCACGAATAGAGCCACGGTTCTCCAGAATTGATCAGGTGCGGACTCTTTGAATCGGCGGCATCTTTTGCCTGAACAAATTGAAATAATATTTCTCTGAATCTGACAACCTGATTATAAAAATCAAGCCACCGCCGCAAACCGACATTAGCAATGTTTGCACCGGTATTCCGGTACAGCGCGGTCGGCGATATCTGTGACCAGGTACGAGAAATTTCAGCCTGATGGATCTGACTGTTTCGATAATCTTCCCATATCTTCAAACGCACTTCGTTATACTTATTATACATCTCAGCCTTCCCTTTGAAGCACGGCTGACTGAAGTCGTACCCGAAACATCCCCACCATACCTTTTCATATTCTTTTGAGACATTGTCTGCGGCTATTTTTGCGCGCTGATCGACTTCCTTTACCGGTTCGATCGGATATGCAGATTGAGCGACCAGACTGCCAAGATTCGATATGAGTAATACCAATAAAATCCAGACAATCAGCGAGACGACAAGGCTTATCGCAGAACGGTGCGTGAGAGAAGAAATAAGCAAACCTATCAAAATCCATATTGAAAGATATATTGCAGAAACAATAACAAAACCTCCTATTTTGAGTAACACTTCACCACTTAGGATGTTCGGGTAGTCGAGAGAGATAATGAATATACTTATTAACATACCTAATATAAGGCACAGTGAAATAATTGCGCCTATACTTATAAATTTTGATAAAATGAAATATGAACGCGGAAGAGAATTCGCCATAACAGATCGTAAATGACCGGCTTCTTTATCTCCGGTTACAGCGTCAAATGAGAGCGTTATGGCAATAAAACTAAGTATTACTCCGATTATAAACGTCCAATCTATATCAATCCCAAATGGAAGAAGGAAATTGGTTCGTTCCAGTATATCAATTTTCCAGATACCAAAAACATTGTATTGAATGGCATTTGGAAGCTGACGGTTGCTTCCGCTTGCCATAAACATTAGGTCTGATATCGGACATAATACCTGGAAATCAGTCGTCGCGAAGCTATTTATGTGATTAACGTTCGCTTCGACCAGCCGATGATGCTCAATTCCCTGGTCATGAAGGTCCGCGGATATCTGTTCATGCGATTTAAAAAAGGAAATTGAAGAGGCAATAAACAGAAGAATGCTCCCTGTTAACGCAATCATAAATCTCAATGATTTAAGCCCCGCCCAAATATTATGGATAATAAGGTTTCTTAACATTATTACCTCACATCAAATGTATTGAATAATCTGAGGGAGAGAAGAAACAATAATAAATTTACTATGAGCATAATTATGATTTGTGGAAAACAATCAAGAAATCTCTCAACATATGTAGATGATTTATATTGGAAAATGGGAAGATCTCCAACATCAACGTACGGATAAGAGATTTCTCTATATCGCTCCATTCTGCCGACGGTATCGAATGCCGCGTAGAATAGCCCAAATCCTTCCTCCTCGCTTCGACCATCATAAAGTTGTTCATAGGATGAGTACTTACCATTTGTCCAGTACCTGAGCCATTCATTAAAAGGTCTGATGAGATTATCGTCATCGGGGGTAATATATTTGTATGGAGCCGTTAACCGCTTCCTTTCAAGATATTTTACAATTTCTCCCCTGTAAAGCCGAGCACGTTCAATAAATGTATGATACGCATTATTATCTGTGCCTACCATTGTCTCGGAAACTTTCTGGAATAGAAATGAAGGAGATATAGTAGAAATTGAGGTAACTATATTAGATTGTTTCATCATCGCATCGATATATTTCTGATGAACATCCCGCTTTTTCTCCGCATACTGAAGCAATAATTTCGTATCTATATCCGAAGTCTTCAGAAAATGATCATATCCCTCTCTGGTTTCATTCGCGGTCAAAAACTCACCGTCGTCTCCTTGCCTCCAGTTGAGACGGAGAATAGCTAATGTTTTGGGCGGTGGCGGATAAACCGTAAGTTTTTGTTTTTCTGCGTTGAGCGCGGCAATATTTGTATTAATATCATACATAGATTGGATGTGGGACAGCGTCCTCACTAAATATATGCTGCCATTGGGGATAATAACGATAAGGATAATCCAAATAAATACTGATGATAAAAGACTTGTTGATGAGTTTTCCATACGACTGGAAACTGCCAAACCAATCAATATAAAAATAGAACTGTACAACACGGATGTAAGAAAGAGCGTTCCTATCTTAAGAATATCTTCGGTAGTGAGCGTTATTAGGGGCGAAAGATACATTAGCAATACAATAAGAATGTAAACGCACAGAAGAAAAAGAATAACGACATAAAGAGCTCCCAGATATTTGCCAAACAATATCTGCCGGCGATATAAAGGATTTGACAATATTTGTCTTAATAAACCTGATTCCTTTTCGCCGCTGATAGCATCGTACATAAGGATAATGGAAAAAAGACTGAGTATAATAAATAGAACAAATGTCGGATCTACAGAAGTCATATTTGTAATAAAAGGATTATATCTCCCAAAAAGTCTGTCGGTGGGCATAAACGGGATTTCACCGAGGCGTATTTTAACCTCCGCTCCAATATTATCTTCGATTCCCGTGCAGAGTATGCTTAGCGCCTCAGGTTTGCGGACGATTGTGGGTCGGATGAATGAATAGACAAACTGCTCGCGTGTTTCTTTAGTGATTCTTCCTATTTCAAGGTTATAGTTTTGAATTCTCTCCTCATACTGCTTTATTGAGATACTCATTATAAACGGTATCAGTACAATGCATAATATATAACCTGTCCAGAGCCGAAAAGATAACAGATGAGAGAAAAATTCTTTCCTTATGATTAAACGAAGCATTTTCCGTCCACCCCAAATTATTTCAAAATTAATAAAAAATAATTTTGCAGTCCTACCTTCTGCTCAACCGCACTCCGAATATAACTATCCCCAGCAGCATGCCTATCAGAAGAATAATAAGTATCGCGGTACCGAATATATTTGAGCTCGATGCAATGTGTATGCGTATCTTCTTATCCTCTGATTCCACCTTCCTGTTACTAGCGAAAGACTCGGTTTTAATCGTTGCTTCATAGTCGCCAACATTGATATCAGGAGGCGGTGTAATCGTTACAGCAACAATCTCTTCCTTTCCGGGCATGAGCGAGGGAATGAGATCTGGTATAACCGACGATATCCAGTTGAGCGGTACATCAGTCTGTACTTTTATGTTGTCCAGCCGCCGTGTGCCGTCGTTATAAATAGTGAGACTCATCTGAACTTTTTCATCAGGTTTGATCTCCTGGTAAAAGTTTGTCGCCCGCACCTGGATCCTTCCTACACCCCGCGGTATCAGTTCCAGTTTGATGTAACTGATGTTCATTTTATTAAGGTCGGCTTGTGAGTAAGTTTTATTTCTCTGGAGCGGATTCTCCATGACCGTCTGAGGTAATGCAACAGCATAGAAGCTGATCGGCTTATCTATTATAAATGTTGTACTGTCATACCTGTCAGGCAGGTAAATCGCCAGCGATAGTTTTCTGGTGTTGATATCCTGCGAGAATTGTACCTGCGACAGACGGGCATTCGAACTTGATTCGAAGAAATCAAAAGTGATCTGCTGAGGCAGATTCAGCACGTCGAGTTTGTAAGCATTCTCCATCCGGGAAAATAGTTCCAGAGTGATACCGTAATTCGCCCGACTGCCAAGGTCGGCTTCCTGAGAAAATTGATCGGATGTGATGAGCACGCGATTCGCACTCTCATCCTTCTGGAGAAATATGGTCTTCGAATCAGATTTATCACCGTACACGCACTTTATTGTGACGTTATCCAGATCCTGCAGGAGAAGAAAATCGATCTCGATCGGTTCATTGAACGGCATGGTTACGACTTTGGCTTCATAGGGTTGACTGATGATCGCGTTTTTTTCATTCAGGAGAGAAACATACACATTCGAAATTTGATCTGTCCGTATACCCTGAAAATCTTCCAATTCGATTTTTTTGCCTTCAATTAATCCACCTGTGGTATTCCTGAGCGTTAGCCGCACCCTTTTCTTCCCGTCTTTCGACTGGTACTTTATTCCTTTTTCAATAGTAATGTGCGGTTGTTCAAACGCAAGGGAGAGAATCGCCTGCTGGTAAGTGATCTGTGCCGACTTGAAACGCGCTTCAGATTCTCTGAATTCCTTCTCAGAAATGAGTTTTTTATCGTAGAGCATCTGCTGCCTGCTGAACTCTGACTTCTGAAGTTTGTAGTCGCTCTGTACCTTCTCCAGATACAACGATTTGAATCTCTCGTCATTTGGATTGTACAACATCTGAGCATTTGCAAAACTGAATATAAAGAGTAATAAACAGCTAATGATTTTTGCCATAGTTTCTTTTCCCTTGATTTTTCTGATTCTAATGTACAACAATCACCTTACATCATACTTAAAAAAACTTACCAATGCTATCGAAATACTGAGAATCACGAAGAGAGCTATCGCACCGAAGTGCAGGAGACTCTGACTAATCCGCTCACTCAGATCCTGTGGCTGATAGTGGAAACGGGGTCTGCCGCGCAAATCGAGATAGTCGTTGTAACCGAAAGTAGGATTCAATTCCTTCGCCTCCTGATAACGTGTCTCGACATAATTGTGGAATATTCCCTGATACTCGCTCGCCTGACGACGCCAGTGAGTCTCTCCCTGAATCCCTGCCTCAGTGATGTTTGTTGCAGCAAAAAGGACATTGGAGTATGGAGAAAAACATGCCAGCGTTATAGCGAGATCTTCCTGATTTCTCGAACGTTCAAAGAACATCTCAGAAATCTTATTTACTTTTTCGTTTTGTTCACGGTTAATCTCCTGAACAAGTGCATCGTACGCCTGTGTGTATGCTGAATACCGCTGTGCAAGCCGAGGATCGCTTTTGATTATTCCATCTACTTCGTTCCGTTCTCTCTGTATGATTTTCGCAATGTCAGGAAATTGAGTTTGAAGCATCTCCCGTCCGCGCTTCCGAAGTATTTCGTCACGTTCGTCGCTTGTCAGATAGGCTCTTTGCTGTTCAATTTTTGCAGCGGAGGGTATCCGGTAGATCTGAGCTGCGATGAAGGGAGTGACGTTCGGCCAGACCAGAACGATAACGACCCAAGCGAAGAGTGATTTCAGCAGGGCTTGATTCGACGAACGTGAGCGGATGGAGAAGAGAAGACCAAGAGCAAAAAAACCCGAAATATAGAGCCACGCTGTAATAACGAGTATCAGTATGACCGCATAATCGGTAAGTCGGAATTGAATCCTGGCACTCATCAACAGATAGAGTAATCCCCCTAAAACCCCTAGGGTAAATGGAATGATGAGACTGATGTTCCCGCCGACAAATTTTCCCCAGATGATCGTGCGCCGTCCAACGCCCGCCGAAAGCATTTGCCGGAGAACACCAGCTTCGCGTTCGCCGCTGATCGCGTTAAACGAAAAAAGTATTGCAACGAGGCTCATAATAATTGTAATAATTCCAACGAAGTCAATACTCGTGAATAATACAGGTACCGGATTGCTGATAAAATTGTTCTGATCGGCTTCCCGGTCGATGCCTAGAACGAATATCCGAAAAGGAGAGGGGGGCCGCATCTGCCGTCCCATCCATCCGGCTCGATTCGAATGACCAAACTGGTCCATGAATTCATCCTGCGTCCGGACGCGGTTCTGGTAATCACGCCACTCCGCTTCATAAGTCTCGGTCAGTATCATGATCGACGAGAGTATGAGCACGAGAGAGATAATCGTTGTGGCCAGGAACCTCAGATTCAGCAGATTACTGTGAATTTCTTTATGTATTATAAGTTTAAGCATACTCGTATTTCAAATAGATTGCCGTGAACCTCATCGTACATCGTACCTGTAGAATGTGATCATTGCGAATACTATGAAGCTGACTGCGACGATGATCAAAATACCGAAATCAACAAACGCGGATTCTGTAAAAACTTCAGCCAATGATTTATGCGTGTATATAAATGGGGCCACCCCACTCTTCTCTGGCTCCACAATTTGATCAAAATTCCGAGCAACGTGTTGACTGATTGCATCTTTCAGATGTTTTTCTTCAAGCAGTCCTGTGCTTGATATGTCTGTTACCAGATATGTGAGTGAACCCGCCGGTGAAATCCGAGTTATTGTTTTTGTTACATTAATAAGATTATCGAGTTTTGGTCTGTAGGTTTCAAACATATGACTGTTTGATTCTTTAATTTCCTGAACCATCCTCGCTCCGGCCCGATCGTCGGCGTCATGTTGTACTCTCTTAAAAATTGCCTGGATGGTACCAAGTCTCCTTTCCATCTCCACCCGGTCGCTTGGCGGGACGTCGGCAACTGTTTTTGCAATCGTGACGCCCATATTTGGGATAATGAAAACAAGAAGCACCCACACAGCCAGGCATACAATCATAGATGTGGAACTGCGTGCAACTATGGATGAAACAAAGATTCCTAACGCTGTGAACACGAGAGAGTAGATACACGCAGCAAGTCCGATAATACTCACGCGGGTCCAGAATATACTATCCGTTTGGACGTCAGGGAGGAGCGATACGACAATCACTGCAATAAGGAAGAGGATGAAGAAGGGAACGAATGTGAGCAAGAAACGGCCGCAGAGCTTTCCCAGGAGGATCGCGATTCTTGAACCGCCGTTTGCGAGAGCGAGCTTCAGCGTTCCGCTTTCTTTTTCTCCGCATATAGCGTCGCCTGCGAATAGCAGCGCAATCAACGCAAGTACCACTTTTATAATGAATAACATGTCGGGCACTGTGAAGAGTGAGAAGAGGCGATTAATCGATTGCTGACTTGAGTGTACTTCGATTCCAAGCGATGAAATTTCGTAGAGCCGGCCAAGGTTTGCATCAAGGCCTCTCGCGAAAATGGAGAGCGGATTCGGTGGTATGATAACATTTGCAGAACTTTTTTCCGGACGAAGCACATTGTAATTCTCTAACCTGACCTGAAAATCACCATAGGTAACGATGATGCTAACAACAATCAGAAGCGCGAGTAATACTGTAAGTAATAAAAACCGGTAGGTTGTTAGATTCTCTATAATTTCTCTTCTTATGATTATCCATACCATGGGATCTGCTCCGGATATCGTTCCTGTCGATTGATCATCGCACGTCGCTCTTCAGAATTGCCAGGAAGGCGCCTGCTGCTAAAATAATGTTCCACAGAATCAGTCCTATCAGATCAATGAGTGCATTAGCGATGCTTTCAAGAATCGGCGACCGGCTTTCCCTGAATTGAGGGAAATCTGACTTGTCTCCCTGATACTCCTGCGGTCTAGGGGATTGTATACCGATCGGTTTGCCGTTTAGGACCATGTTCGTTCCGAATGACCAATTTGATACTCCGACAACCTTCCCCAACTTGGTTAGGATATAATGGTCGTATATCACTCCGTATTCCTTTGCTTCACGAATGAATTTCTCTTCCCGCATCGGACCTGATTCGGCGATACTTTCCGAAGCGTATTGGAAGAGCGATGTAGGCGATAAGCGCGATATTTCTCGCGCAAGATCTGCACGCTCTTTCATCGCGTTGAAGTATGACGCGTTATGCTTGATCAGGTCGTCCTGCCCCTCGTTGAAGGCATTATCAGATTCACGTCTGATTTCTTCTTCAGTCTTAAGTTCTCCATTATCCACCCGCTCACGTATTTTTCCAATTTTCGTCCAGACCTGCTGTTGTATCATAGGCATAACCTCCTGAGCAATTTTGTATTCGCTCGGGACAGTTGAAAATTTTTCCGATATAATTCCGGCCGTATTCGGAACAATTATAGCGAAAATGACCCACACGACAAGAAGTGTTAGGAGCACAACGGAAGAATCGTGGATGAAGGATGAAACCAACAAACTTAAAAATGCGAATATTGATAGATACATGAGTGCCAGTAAAAGAATCAGGATGATCCTCGAAAGATTCACGATGGTCAAAATCGATGGAACAGATATTCCAACAATGATAAGACTAAGCAATATGCCGATAATAAGCGGGACGGTAACAGTGACCATAATTGCTGCGTATTTGGCAGTCAGCAGCTTGATCCTGCCGAGGGGGTGTGAGAGGATCTGTCGCAGGGTCCCTTGTTCCTTTTCGCCTGATACCGTATTGTAGCCGAGGAGAATAATATAGAGACTGAAGAGAATCTTAAGGATGAACGACCAATCCATCTCCGGAACTTCCGGCATTTTATAGTTGCGGGATTCTTCCGCGGCCGGTGATAATACGCCTTTGGGCGACAGATTGTATGATTGAGGCCGATATTTATCTCCGCCTTCTGAAATGAAAAGTAGCGAATTCGGTCGCACGAAAAGACTGGCTGAAACCGTACTCGGATTCTGCTGGGCAGCCGTTATGTTCTGTGAGTACCAGTTCATTTGCTGATTGCATCGTTTCGAAAACAGTAAACCGTTTGCTATAAAAAGAATGGAGGCGACAATCAAAAGAACGATGAACTGGATACTCTTAAGGTGGTCGAGGAGCTCTTTGGTAATTATTGTTTTCATGCGGGTCACCTCACATCTTTATTCAGAAACTTTGTGTACCCGAGCATAAAGAAAATAACGCTGAGTAAAAACATAAGACAGATCTGCAGTGCGGTTCCGATGATGCTCTCGGACGCTGGTTCTGACGAGAAGGTAAATGGAGGCAGTTTATATTTTGCTCTCTCCTCCGGATGCTGGATGCGCAATTTGGCAAGTTCAACGTGCTGTTGCCAGTAGCGTGATACATCCTCCATAAATCTTCCAAAGTTATCGATACTTGTCCCTGCATAGCGCGTCACGGCGTTATCGTACAGCGCCGCTGGCGATAGAACTGATAAAATATTTGCCATTTCGAGCTGGTATGTCAATTTGTTGCTAAACTCCATGTCCACAGCATATTCCAATTCGGCTTTTTTTACATTAAGCTCAACCTGCTTAAGCCACAGTTCATTCGATGTACGCTCTCCGCTCTGAACTACCTTGATGAATTCCGCCTGTACAATTTTATACTCTGCTTCATATGGCTGAAATGCAGCTTTCTTTTGTTGATTGATCTTTTCGGTCGTGGGTAAAGGGTAAATGCTTTCAGAGGTGATGATCGCGATATTTGGATAAATAATCGTAAAGAAAATCCATGTTTGCAGAAGTACCGTGAGTGCGATCGAGGGACGATCGATTATTACCGATATAAACAAACTTAACGTGAAGAAACACGATAGGTACAGGGCTGATCCGATGAATATGCTTAGTATCCGTGTCCACTCTGTTGCACCGAGTGAGATGGATGGATTGAAGATCAGAACAAGAAGCATACATACAGTAGCAACGGTGAGTGCCAGAAGAATGACGATCAGACCGCCGATAAATTTTCCAAGGAGTATAACATGCCTCGGCATCGAGTTTGTACAAACCAGCCGAAGTGTACCTATCGTTTTTTCACCTACCACTGCATTGTAACTAAGGAAGATTACAAGAAGGCTCAGGATGATTCTCACTATGAAGG
>CAYGXH010000058.1:0-10882 GCA_964353675.1 uncultured Chlorobiaceae bacterium | reverse complement strand
TGCCCGTCAATCCCACGATGAGTTTTTTACCCACCGAAGAGTTATAAAACTTTATAAGTGTATGCATCGCTCAGAGACGTATCGTTGTGAAAAATTTTTAATGGAATAAGAACGAAAGTAATGATGCTGTGATATGGCTGGAACTCCGGTTATCACGATGGAAAATGTAGGAAAAGAAAAAATAAGATGCAAGAAGAAACAGGAGTAGAAAATTATCCGCAGAAATTGCGTGAATCGGTAAAAGTGCGTTATTTGCCTTTCGATTTACCCAAAAACCTTTTAACGGCGATCAAGCTTCCCAGAGAACCCAGACAGATGCCCGCACCGATGATGAGCAGGTAAAATTGGAACGATACCATGAAAAATCCTGCAAGTTCAAGGGATACGAAACCCGCACCCCATACGGTCAGACCATATAAAAGAACCGCTGCCAACAAACCGCCTACGAAACCTTGTAAAATCCCTCCGATGAAAAACGGCATGCGGACGAACCACGAAGAAGCGCCAACGAGTTCCATCGTCTGTATATTTTTTCGTTTTTCATGGATGGTGAGACGGATTGTACTTGCGACGAAATAGATCGCTGCAGCTGCAAGGAGAACCCCCAGAATAAGACTAACCTTCGAAAGTATCTTTGCCCGCGTATCAAGAAATTCCAAAAGGTCCTTCCTGTAGGCGATGTGGTCGATGCCGCTGAACTCCGACAATTTAAGTTTCAATTCCTCAGCCCTCTCCGGTGTATTATATTCATCCTTTAATGTAATCTTAAATGAAGGGGGAAGCGGATTAAAGTCGAGAACCGCGCCGATATCCTCTCCGAATTCCTCTTTGAAGAGACGCGCCGCATCTTCCTTGGAAACGTACTCAACCTTTTCGACTTCTTCCAGCGCCGAAATCCGCTGTTCAATCTCCGTTTTCTGCTCCGGAGAAATTGAATCTTCGAGGAAAGCCTCAAATTCAACTGCACGCCGCACGTTCTCTACGAGTGAAGATGTTTTCGCCGAGATGATGCAGAAGATACTGATAAGAAGGAGAGAAATGGTTATTGTGATGACGGAACTGATCGATGCCAGTACAGCCCGGCGAAAACCCGCAACGCCTTCACGAAAAATGTATGATATTTTCACGGGGAACCTTCCAAAAAATTTGATTCGTCGCGCCAGTAGAATAACCGCCATGCTTCATGCAAATCGTTCCTCACAAATGTCAGGTTGGCATACCCGTCGACCCGCTCAATATCTCCGGGATTAAATGTGACCGTCAGATTAAAACCGCGTACTACTGTCCGTTTCAGGTCTCCCGTATCGGAAGAGATAACGTTGTTCCATATGAGCGAGAGTGATTGCACGCTCTGAAATAAACCGTAGGTAGATCGTATTTCATCATCCCTTCCCCACGTCACATCGACTCCGAGATCATAATCACGGTAACTGAACGTGAATTGCGGATCGAGGAGTGTCCCGTAGAGGGTCGTATCCTTGAATGCATAAGCATTGCGGAAGGCACAAAACATGTTATCAAGTATCGTTAGATCGGTACAGGATGTAGAATTGAGATCGGCATCAAACCGCGGTGCAAAAGGATTGATGCACTCCAGTGAGAAAAGCGCAAAGGTAAGGATCCACGTCCGACGGTTAATAAACATGATACTTCAGATAACTCCACGTCGAATCGGTTACTGTCTTCCGGTCATCCCATTCATATATCGCCCACCGCTGCTGGTTATCCAGGGCAAGATAAAGGTGCATGTATCCCCTGACCTGTTTTGTGATCCCGGCTTGCCGGTGCGGATAGAACAGGATATAATTCATGGTATACTCGGTGGAGACAGCTGTTTTGTTTTCTTCTCTGAGGTCGAAGAATTCCAGCACGGGGACCTCGGATACTGGCTGTCCGAGATTCTCAAAGTACTTCCTCTCTTCTTCTGTTCCCCACCCTGAGAAGAGTCCCTGGAAATCGCCTGAAGCAAAGAATGAATACCTCCTCGCCGATGCGGTAGTATCGACGAAACAGCGCAAATAGTTATTGACGTTATGTTCGATGATTGCCGATTTAAAATTGTCCAGAACAATATCGGCCGTTACGGGAGGTTGATATTCGGAAGATCCTTCAGTCGGGTCCTCCGGTTCACGGGTTGAAAAAAGATCGCATCCCTGAAGAATAATTAGGAGAATAAATCCTATTCGCACCATACCGTGCGTATTGTCAGATTGGAACGCGCGCTTCAAGTGCTCGCACCAGTGTTGCTTCATCGGCAAATTCAAGATCTCCGCCGATTGGTATGCCGCGCGCAAGTCGGGTTAACTTGACACCGAGCGGTTTAAGCAACCGGGAAAGATAGATCGTCGTTGCCTCACCTTCGATATCGGCGCTCAATGCTAGGATAATCTCCTGCACACCGGGTTTCATCCGCGTGAGAAGCTCTTTAATTTTTAAGTCGTCCGGACCGATTCCCTCCAGAGGCGAGAGCGAGCCGCCCAGTACGTGGTAAAGCCCCCTGTATTCGTTGGTCCTTTCAAGCGCAATTATGTTGTTCGGCTCCTCGACAACACAAATAGTAGATGCGTCACGGCGAGTATTGCTGCATATCGGACACGGGTCCGTTTCTGAAAAATTCCAGCAGTGCGAGCAGTACTTCATTTTCTCTTTAATGTTTATCAGGGCGTGGGCAATCTTCATCACATCATCTTTTGGAAGCTTCAGGATGTACATCGCGAGACGCTGTGCCGATTTTCTCCCTATACCGGGGAGTTGTGCAAACTCTTCGATGAGATCATTCAGTGAGTCGGATGTGCGATACATAGTCTAAACGGTTATTTTCATTGAAAGATATCCGTTTTATGCCGGGTAGGTTAATCCGGGTATATTGGGTATCATACCCGCGGTCGCTTTTTGCATTTCTTCCTGAGCCATGGCGTGCGACTCCTCCAACGCTTTATTCACAGCAGCCATAACCAGATCCTCAAGCATTTCCGGTTCATTGGGATTTATGACTTCTTTTTCAATCTGGATTTTAATAATATTTTGGCGGCCATTTGCCGTGACTTTGACCATCCCCCCGCCCGTTTCGGCGATAACCGTTTTGCTCTCAAGTTCAGACTGTACCTGGGCAAGCTTTTCCTGCATTTTCTGAACCTGTTTCATCATTCCCTGCATATTTGGCATACCCATTGAGACTATTCCTTTTCAATCCTTCTGATTATTTCCGTTTAGAAAATCTGAAAAACTACATGAATATATCTCTTTTCATGTCGAAAATCAATCTCCGCAATTAAACAACAAAACCCATCTCCGTTTACACGGATGCAACTTCCTTGACTTTCTACGTAAAATCAATTAACTTTTAATACAATTCACATTTTACCCGCGATTGAATAGGAAAATTCGAGTTTGCAAACACACCGGGTGAATCGGATACCCCTCGATAACAACACGATACAACAGCAATTGAAAGATTCTGGACGCGTTCCAACCCACATTGCCATTATTATGGACGGAAATGGCAGGTGGGCGAAGAGTAAAGGACTCCCCCGTATCGCCGGACATACAGAAGGAGTAGAATCCGTGAGGGATATTGTAGAAGCCTGCGGCCAGCTCGGAATACGGTATCTCACTCTGTATGCATTTTCCACCGAAAACTGGAAACGCCCGAAAGAAGAAGTTTCCCTGCTAATGAGACTCCTGATGCGGGCGCTTCGCGATGAGACCGACAGGCTACATAAAAAGAATGTCCGTGTTTATACCATCGGCGATATCACCACGCTGCCGCAAGAAGTACGGGATGAACTTTCCGATGCCGTTGAAAAAACAAAAGATAATACCGGCCTGCATCTTTTACTCGCCTTAAGTTACAGCGGACGATGGGATATTACACTGGCGGTTCAACGCATTGCTTCCGATGTGCACGGCGGGCTCCTGAAGCCGGATGATATAACCGATACACTCATTTCAAAGTACCTTTCAACCCAATCGATTCCGGATCCCGATCTGCTCATCCGGACCAGCGGAGAGCTGAGGATCAGCAATTTCCTCCTTTGGCAGCTCGCGTACTCGGAGATTTACATCAGCGATGTCCACTGGCCTGACTTCCGCCGGAAAAACCTCTATGAAGCCATTAATGATTATCAGAGACGTGAACGGAGATTCGGAATGCTGAGCGAGCAGATCGCGAAAGGCGGTCAGACCTCAGACCACACCCATCACACAGATAAACACAAACCGGGATAATACAACGTGCCAAAATCAAGACTAAGCGTTATTCTAAGTATCATTCTATTCCTGTCTTCTGTTTCACTCCTTGCACAGCGACAGGCAGCGCCGAAGTACCGCATTCTCGGGATTACGGTTGAAGGGCAGAATCTTCAGACGGGAACCGATAAGAACGCAATCATCACGAATTCCGGTTTGAAAGTCGGAGATGAAATAGCATTCCCGGGAGAAGAAACACGCCAGGCGCTCCAGCGTCTCTGGGCACTTCGCATATTTTCAGATATTCAGCTCCTAATCGACAGCAAGCTCGAAGCCGGCGTGTACCTTGTCATAAAAGTAAAAGAATACCCGCGCCTGGCGAAGTACGAACTTACAGGGCATGATGATGTCGGCGAGGATGATATAAAAAAGAAAATTTCCCTCACAGAGGGGCAGATACTAACGCCCGACGACATCAGCCGTGTGACAAGCGGAATTAAAAGCCTTTACGAAGAAGAGGGCCACCTCCTCGCGGATGTAAAAACCGAAACCCGAATCGAAGACAGCACAAAATCAAATCAGGTTAATCTGGTCATATCCATCGACGAAGGTCCGCGGGTGAAGATCAAAGAAATATTATTTACCGGGAATACTGCATTCGACGAAGACGACCTTGAGGATGAGTTCGAAGATATCGCTGAAAACAGATGGTGGAAATTCTGGTCGACACCGAAATTTGAAAAGAAAAAATTCGAAGCGGATAAAAACCGGCTTCTCCAATTTTACCGCAAGAACGGATATCTCGACGCTGAAATCCTTTCCGACAGTACATGGTACAGCGAAGACCGGAAGAACATCCATATCCTTATGAACCTGCGGGAAGGCGAGCAGTATAAAATCCGATCGGTACGGTGGGAAGGAAACACCGTCTACAAGTCGGACATGCTCACCGAGCGGCTTGGATTTTCACCCGGCATGATTTACGATGAAGAAAAATTCGAACAAAACCTGAAAGGAAATGAAGATCAGACGGACGTCGCTTCTCTTTATCTCGACGACGGATATCTACGCTTCAACCTCGATCCCGAAATAAAAAGATTCGGAAAAGACAGTCTCGATGTCACCATTCATACCTACGAACGGAACCAATTCCGGATTGGCCATGTAGATATTAAGGGCAACACGAAAACACGCGATAATGTAATCCGGCGGGAACTCTACACACGTCCGGGTGATTTCTTCAGCAGAGCGATGATCATACGAAGTCTGCGTCAGCTTGCACAGCTCAATTACTTCAATCCGGAGAAAATCCGCCCCGATACCAGACTGGTTGATGACGAGACGGTTGATCTTATTTACGAAGTTGAAGAGAAATCAAGCGACAACGTGAATGCATCCGTCGGGTACAGCGGCGCATACGGCGTAACGGGTATGCTCGGATTCACCATCAATAATTTTGATCTCACGGATCCTCTCCAGGGCGGCGCAGGCCAGATCCTGAATTTCGACTGGCAGTTCGGAGAAGGCGCGCGCTTCCGGACATTCACCTTAAGCTTCACTGAGCCCTGGTTGAACGAACGTCCGACGACTCTCGGCGTTTCTTTATACGACACGCGGCAGAGATTCGGTTGGGATCTGCAACAAACAGGCCTCTCCATTCGCCTTGGTCGACGGCTCACATGGCCCGACAATTACTCGCGTGCCGATTGGGTGGTGCGGTTTCAGAGAAACGACATCCGCGACAACGGCAATAGTCTTCTCTACGATGTCGGAAAATCTAACCAACTAAGCCTTACACAGACCCTCTCCCGCAACAGCACCGATAGTCCTATTTTCCCGACCACCGGTTCGTCATTTTCTTTTTCAACAGAAATATCAGGTGGACCATTTCTCCCCGGCAATGTAGATTACCACAAATGGCTCTTAAGCGCTGAGTGGTATATCCCGCTCTTTAATTCGAGCAGGATTGTACTTTACGCCTCCAATCTATTTGGTTACCTGGACGGTTTTAAAAAAGATTCAAAGATACCGCCAATTGAATACTTCTTCATGGGCGGAACGGGTCTCGGTTACGTGTCCACTACCATACTCCGAGGATATGAAGATCGTGCCGTCGGTCCCATGAACAGCTATAATCAGGAAGAAGGCGGCCGCGTCCTGCACAAGGAGACGATCGAGCTGCGCTTCGCGGTTACAATCAATCCCATCCCGATATATCTCCTATTATTCAGTGAAGGGGGAAATGTTTTTCGGGATATCAAGCATGCGGATCTCTTTGATCTGAAACGGGCATACGGATTGGGCGCCCGGCTTCTCATACAGCCGCTCGGTATGGTAGGATTCGATTACGGTTACGGCGCCGATGACGTATTTCCAAAGGACGGCAAACCTGACGGCTGGCGGTTCCACTTCCAGTTTGGACGAGGATTTTAATTAACTGCTTCTCACTTTCTACAACAATATTTACGAGGTACATGTGAAACTAGTAACATTATCAATCACACTGCTGCTGATCATGACTGTGATGACGGGGAACATTTCCTCTGCCCAGAGCTTAAAGATCGGATTCGTTAACTCAGCAAAAATACTCCAGGAATATCCCGATGCCCAGGAAGCGAACAAGAAGCTCGACGAGATGGGAAAGCGGTGGCAATCTGAGCTCGAAAAGATGAGCAGAGACCTGCAGCAGCGGTATGAAGACTTTCAGAAGAAAGAACCGCTCCTGAAAGAGGAAGAAAAGCGCACACAGCGCGAGGAACTCGTTGCCCTTGAACAGAGGGGCATCCAGTTCCGGCAGGATAAGTTCGGTTCGGACGGAGATCTCGCCGTTGCGACCGATTCTCTCCTCCGCCCCATCAAGCTTAGGGTTATGCAGGTGATAGAACAGATAGCGAAAGAAGAAAAAATTCAATTCATGTTCGACCGCAATGATCAGATCATGGTTCTCCTCTACGGAGAGCTGAAGTACGATTATACAAATCTCGTCATTGACAGACTGAAAAGAGGCAGAATACAGTAAGAAAACACAAAGGAGATATATGAAAACAACAAAAATAGCCGCCGGCATACTTGCCTTCATGCTGATCGTTTCCTGCTCCGGCGCTGCGCAGTCGAAAATCGGATGGATTAACTCGAAAGCCATCATGGAGAAACTGCCTGAAGCGCAGGACGCTCAGAAACAGATCGACAACCTCGTTACAGAGTGGCAGAACGAGCTTGCAAAAATGCAGAACGAATGGCAGAAGAAATTTCAAGAATACGACAAGAAGAAGCTCATCCTTACAGACCAGCTGAGAGCCGAGTCGGAAAAGGAACTGCAGGAGCTCGATAAAAAAATCGCCGATTACAGATCGAAAAAATTCGGACAGAGCGGAGAACTATTTACGAAGCAGAACGAACTCATGAAACCGATTCAGAATAAAATATTCAAGGTTCTCCAGGATATCGCGCAGGAAGATGAGTATGACTACATCTTCGATAAGAGCGGAGACATCCTCCTGATGTATACCAACGATAAGTACGACCTCACCGAAGAGGTCTTCAAGCGCATAACGACATTCCAGGAATGACGCTCTTTGAAATAGTACAACTGCTTGGCGGTGAAGCCGGCGGTAATGGCGAGACAGCCATCCGAGGTGTCGCAAAAATAGAAGAGGCTGAGGCGGGCGATATCACATTCCTCGCCAACCTCAAGTATAAGAAGTACGTCAAAACTACGCGTGCCTCAGCCATCATCATCGGCAGGGATGTACAGCTTGACGAACTGAAAGAACGGACAACACCGATACCGCTCATCAGAGTCGCCGATCCGTACATGTCCTTTCTGAAGCTGATCGATATATTCCATCCCGCGCCTGAATCTCTCCCCCGCGGCATCCATCCGACCGCAATCATTGATGCAAGTGCATCGGTTGCTCCTGACGCGTCGATCGGTGCTTACGTGGTTATAGGAAAGCTGTGCAAGATCGGAAAGGGAACGACACTGTATCACGGTACCGTCCTGCATCCGGGAGTAATAATCGGGGATGACACCCTCATCTATCCCAACGTCACGGTGCGGGAATCGTGCACTATCGGGAATCGGGTCATCATCCATTCCGGATCGGTAATTGGAAGCGACGGATTTGGTTTTGCGACCACAGATAAAGGCACGCATGAAAAAATTCCCCAGCGCGGGATTGTCGAGATTCAGGACGATGTGGAAATCGGCGCCAACTGTACGATCGACAGGGCTACGATCGGTCGGACCGTCATTGAGGAGGGCGTCAAGCTCGATAACCTTATCCACGTAGCACACAACGTCACGATTGGCGCTCATACGGTGATCGCCGCTCAGACGGGTATCTCCGGAAGCACTAAGGTAGGTAAGCAGTGCGCAATCGGTGGTCAGGTCGGATTAACAGGGCATATTACCATCGCAGATAAAACATCCATAGGCGCACAATCAGGGGTTCCGAAATCGATAGCGGAGGAAGGGAAAACTTACTTCGGCTATCCGGCGCGGGAAATTCATGAGACGTGGAGGATTGAAGGAGCGCTCCGGCAGCTTCCCGAGCTCCTCTATGAATTCCGTAAATTACAGCAGCGTCTGGAAGAATTAGAAAACCTCATGAAGACTCGCCCGAAAGAATGAGAGGAAAAAAGGAAGCATGTTAGAGCAGCAACGAACTATAAAACGCCCGGTGCAGATTTCAGGTACTGGATTGCACACCGGTGTCCCGACGACGCTTACGTTCAGACCGGCACCGATCAATTATGGAATCCGTTTCCGGCGATCAGATTTGCCGAATCATCCCGAAATTCCGGCGCTCGTTGATTATGTCGTTGATGTAGCACGAGGAACGAATCTTCAGTACAAGAATGCAAAAGTGCACACCGTCGAACATATCCTGGCGGCGATCGTGGGCTTGCAGATCGACAACATCATAATTGAGCTCAATGCAATCGAACCCCCGATCTGCGACGGAAGCACCAAACCGTTTGCCGATGCGCTTCTCGGAGCAGAATTCGTCGCCCAGGATGCGCCGAAGGACTACCTGATCATCGACCAGACCGTCCAGTACATTGATGAAGCAAAGGGTGTGCACATCGTAGCCCTTCCAACCGACGATTACCGTCTCACGGTGATGATCGATTACCACAACCCTGCGCTCGGAAGTCAGCACACCGGCCTTTTCAATCTCGAGAAAGAATTTCTTGAAGAATTCGCACCGGCGCGCACGTTCTGTTTCCTTCATGAAGTCGAAGCTCTGCACAAACAAGGACTAATCCGCGGGGGAACTCTTGAGAACGCCATCGTCATTGCGGATGAGGATCTCACAGAGGAAAAAGTCGGATTGATCTCGAAGACACTCGGCATCCGTGAGACACTCATTATCGGCACGAACGGCATCATCAACAATAAAGAATTGCGGTACAAGAACGAACCGGCGCGACATAAGCTCCTCGATCTTATGGGCGACCTCGCACTCATTGGAGCGCCATTTAAGGCGCAGATACTTGCTGCCCGGCCCGGCCATGCGAGCAATGTCGAGTTTGCAAAGAAGATCCGGAAATTGTACCAGCAACAGGTTTTGATAAAGAAATACCAGTTTGAAAAAAAGGAAGGAATCGTATTTGACAGTAATGCACTGCAGAAAATACTTCCCCATCGGTATCCTTTTCTCCTCGTCGATAAGGTAATCGATTTCAAACTCGACGAAAAGATTGTCGGCGTTAAGAACGTCACGATCAACGACTGGTTTTTCCAGGGTCATTTCCCGGGCCACCCCGTTATGCCCGGAGTTCTCATTATCGAAGCGATGGCGCAAGTCGGTGGGATATTGCTGCTAAACGGACTGGAGAATCCGCAGGGAAAGCTTGCCGTCTTCACGAGTATTAATAATGCAAAATTCAGAAAACAGATTGTGCCGGGGGATCAACTTGTATTAGAGGTTTTCCTCAAGAGCCGCCGCGCTAAAATCGGACTTCTCGAAGGAAAAGCGTACCGGAATGGTGAACTCGCAGCGGAAGCGGAACTGAGCGCAGCAATTATTGACCGCGAAGCTGAGAATGAAAGGAAATCGTAATACTTAACAATCCACACGGATACATATGAGTACAACCATAGACAGCCACGCTACTGTCAGCCCGAAGGCACAGCTGGGAGAGAACGTCTGCGTCGGCCCATTCTCGATTATCGAACCCGACGTCATCATAGGCGACGGAACAAGAATCGCATCGCACACGCTAATTGCCCATGGTACCCGCATCGGAAAGGAGTGTGCCATACACCACGGGGCTGTTCTCGGGACTATACCGCAGGACCTGAAGTTCCACGGAGAAATTACCATCCTTGAAATCGGCGACCACACAGTCATCCGTGAGTATGCGACACTTAACCGCGGTACACACGAGAGAAACAAGACGAATATCGGGAGCCACTGTTTCTTAATGGCGTATTCGCATGTTGCTCACGATTGCTCGATCGGAAATCATGTGATTCTCGCGAACGCGGTCAACATGGGGGGACACGTGCAGATCGAAGATAACGTCGTCATTGGCGGAATAGTTGCCATACACCAGTTTTCGCACATCGGCTGCCACGCAATGATCGGCGGTGGATTTCGAGTCACCAAAGACGTACCGCCCTACGTCCTTGGAGGTTCGGAGCCTCTATCCTTTAACGGATTGAACATCATCGGGATGAAACGCC
>CAYGXH010000057.1:0-10964 GCA_964353675.1 uncultured Chlorobiaceae bacterium | reverse complement strand
AGCAACCGGCCCGGTGATTCAAGCGTCTATATTGCAGTTGACAAGAACGCAAATAGTTGGACGTACAATCCTCTTGGTTGGTCGGGAAATAGACCTGGATCTCTGACACTCGATTTACCTGCCAGTACTTCTCTTGAAATACAGCTTATGCCCCGTCCTGTCCCAACTACCCGGCAAATTGCAAAAGCGTCAAAGGAAGATAGTAAGATTGATGTCTACACTTCTCCGGCAGATTTTGTCCAAATTACCAACCTCTCTACTTATCAGTCAATAGGTCATAATGCGTCAACCGGACTCATCCTCAATTTGCCGGACGCAAAACCAATTATTCCCCTGACCGGCACTCAGCACCAACCCATTGGTTACATGATTCCATATGCACAAAATTACGGGATGAATGTATTCAATTGCCGTGACAGCATTGCCTACGTCTCCATTTGGCTCGATTCCGTTGTTTATACATATTCCCGAGCCAATGCAGATTCCAATCAAGGTTGCAGTGCGTACTATACTGAAACAGGATGCACGTTTGGAGCAAGTAATGTCGATAGCGCGGTAGGCACATATCAAGCTATTATTCAGTCCGATAGCAGCGAAAGAGTCTATGAAATCACCTGTCCGGTAACCGGTGCCAATCACTCATATTCAATAAGAGTACTGGCGGGAAGTAGTCTCCGATTTGCAAATCCGAGTGAAGCACAGACAGGCACAATGATGCTAAAAGACGTCTCTTCCAGAGGCGTTTTCACATTTAAACACGACAGTCTGCAGATTGATGAAAACACTGCATATACGTTAATACCCGATTGGGACAGCCTTACGACCCTGCCGGTAAAGATCCTAATTGATCATGGCCAGGATGGGACGTTTGAGGATTCGATATTCATTGCTGGCGAAGTAACTGATATCGGTATGAACAGCACACCCCAGATTCCGTCGACATTTGCATTGCATCAAAATTATCCGAATCCGTTCAATCCAAGTACCCTAATTGGTTATCAATTACCAATCCGGAGTTATGTTTCTCTGAAAGTTTTTGATTTATTAGGACGGGAAGTTGTAATACTTGTTAATAATTTCGAAGAACCCGGATACAAAACAGTTGAATTCAACGCAAATTACTTGCCAAGTGGTATGTATTTTTACAGAATAGATGCCCGACCGGTTGGCGACAATCAAGGAGAGGCATTTGTATCGACAAAGAAGTTATTGCTGGTAAAATAAAAAGCATCTATACGACTAAAACATTCATTCTAAAGGAAAGGAGTTAAATATGAAAATGACAATAGCAGTTTTACTAATGGGATTGGCGATGTTTACTGCCGCATCAAATGCTCAGGATTCTGAGTTCAAGGATACTCCGTATTTCTCCGGAATGCCGAATTACTCGATCTATGATGCGGCAGATGTTGAATTCGACAGTTACAATTTCTTTAACGGTAAGAATTGTACCACGGTCGAAGGAAAGAAATTAAAACGGATATATGCTCTGAAGGAGGATGCGCAGAAATCGAGCGTGATTCAGATATCGCGTAACTATGTGAACGCAATTAAAAGCATGGGTGGAACCGTTATTTTTGAAGGTGCGCCTCAGACTGCCGAATGCGCCGATAACAACGGCATCCAAATGGTGATAGGAAAGGTCGTTAAAGACGGAAACGAGATGTGGGTTGAAGTGGTATCGTTCAACGGAGACGACTATAATCTTACGATAGTTTTAAAAGAACTGATGAAGCAGGATGTAACGGCGAACGCAATGCTCGACTCTCTGAACAAAAAGGGATATATCGCTCTTTACATTAACTTCGATACCGGCAAATCAACGATCAAGCCTGAATCAAAACCCATAATAGCCCAGATCGTCGAAATGCTTAAATCTAATCTTGATCTTAAAATCAGTGTAGAAGGACATACAGATAGTATTGGAAATCCGAAATCGAATAAAACTCTTTCTGAGGAAAGGGCTAAATCTGTCGTTTCTGCAATCGTCGCAGATGGAATAGATGTGAAACGTTTAAGCTCAATAGGCCATGGACAGGATAAACCCATAGCAGATAACAAAACGGAAGAAGGAAAGGCAAAGAACCGCAGGGTCGAGCTTGTGAAAAAGCCTTAATAACAGCATGGAAGTACCTTAAGTCTTTTGCCAAGTGTGCAGAATATTATTAACTTTTTTAATAGTAAGGGGACAGAAAATGAAACGAATAACATTTTTGATACTATCGGCTACATTTATACTCGTTGCTGTAGCAGTTGCTCAGGGAACAGTAAAAAAATATGATATAAAATCTGGTATCATTTATTACGAAATGATTATGAAAGTGGGAGATTTTGAAATTAAAAATAAAATAGTCGTGTATTTTGACGATTACGGTATGAAGGAGTGCAAGGATACATATTCCGGAGATAAATTGGAAGGAAGCTTTTTCAGCGACGGAATAAATATATATTCAGTAAAACATAAAGGAAAAACCGCATACAAGCAGGGCGCTGCATCCCGCGGTACTGAGCTTAGGGTGGAATGGTCGGAGTTCGGTACCGAAAAAGATCGCAGCTCGGGTATATGTAAAAAAATTCCTTCAATGAAAATCGCCGAAAAGAATTGCGAGATGATCGAAACCAATGACGGAAAAGGAACCGTGGCTAAGTACGGCGGCTGGAATAAGATTTTATTGTATATGGACGTTAAGACAAAAGATACGGAGACGATTCAACGCGCATTGAAGGTGGAAGAGAATGTAAAAGTCTCCCCGGATAAATTCATAGTCCCGGCAGGATATGCAATCAAGTAATAAATATTTTTACAAATACAAATTGTTATTTCTTTGAATGTTTGTAACTAATATATAGGAGTGGAAAATGAAAAAGCAAAAAGTTGTGGTTATGGTAATTGCACTGCTTTGGATATCATCCGTCGTGTTTGGTAGTTTTCCCCTTTATGGAGGTGAAACGCCAAAATCGGAAAAAGAAATTCCGATTTATTCAGGTGCGACACGTGATGCCGACAGAGAGTCTGAGTTAAAAAATCAGATGTCGTGGGAAATGGATCAAGGTCTTAGAAACGCGATATTAAAAGTATACAAAGTCAGTGCCTCAGCAGAAGATATATTCAACTTTTATCTTCAGAAGATCGGAGGAAAGGAAGGAATGATGGATATAGATCCAATGGGAATAAAACCGGGCACAGTATCCCAAGTATCGTATGAGATAGAATATTACAAGGATGAAGAATTTACAGATTACAATATCGAACATGATATTATGCATCCGGGCACATGGATGAAACAAAAACTTATGGAAAATCGAAAACCGCATAAACCCGGAAAATGGATTACAGAAGCCAGGTTTAATTGGTATAAAAAAGAAAGCAACAATGATCTCACCACTTTTTACGTAATTATACATGATGAGAGTTTTGGTGAACAAACAGAAAAAAAATATAAAACCAGTACGGAAATCCAAATTCAGGTAACCACGAGTAAATCAGAGCAAGCAATGCGGGAAGAGAATGAAGAGGAAATGGAAAAGCAGACCTCTGAATTATCTAAGTCCCTGAAAGGCAAGCCCCCAACTGAGAAGGAGCTTGGCGTGCCTGTTTACCCCGGTGCAACATTTGATGCGGAGAATTCCGCTGGAATGTCGGCAGGTAACGATTATGCGATGTATCTTTTTCTTACAACGGATCCGCCGTCAAAAGTTGTTGCTTTCTACGAACAACAGTTAAAGATAAAGGCCGTAGAAGCAGTGAAGGGGTATTATATGATTCCGCTAAAGGGGGAAATGCCTTTGCCTGAAGAAGGTATTTCGATTGAACCAAACACAATGTTCGGCGGAAAGGCGAAAACTGTTATAAGTATCCAGAAGAAGATTGAAAATTGAATTTAATTTCTGAATCTTTTTGGAGCCGTTGTGAATTTCTAGAAATCATTGTTCATGACTTTGGAGCGATGTTAAGCGAATTTCTTGGGTAATAATTATATAATAATGATAGATGGAGGGAAAATAAATGAATAAGAGCAGACTGTACAGAGTAATTAATTTCATGTATTTAACAATATTCCTTCATTTTTCTCTAATGTTCAGTCAAGTCTCAAATGCTCAGTATCTCACGCCGAAACTTACAGAGAACGAGATCCGGTCTGTAATTCCCATCTTGAAAACAGAAATCGCAGGGTATGGTCGATTTAAAAGTGCTATACAAATGGATCACGATGCACGTCGGAAACTTTTTGAAGATATAAAATCAGATAAAATTGATCCCCTCGAATGGCTGAAGCAGCATTCGAAGTATGTCATTATTCCACCGGGGGCAGTATATGAGCCTGCCTGTTCACGTGCTGTATCTATCAGGGGATGGGATTTGCCTGAAGATCCTGAGGTGCCTGAAAGAATCTATGTTCATCCTACGGCTATCTTCACATTCGGAAAAGATATACCTGCAATTAATAAAAACCTCCTCGGCAAAAATATAACTCACGAGAGTTATACCCGATTTAGTTTAAATCCTTTTAATATGGATGACCCCAGTTATCCGGAAATACGATCGATTTTTGAGAAGACCCGCTCCTTTTATTCCGGAAAGGGATTTTCTGCCGACTATTCATTGAGCGGATATACGGTGAATTTTTATCATCCCGATGCTGAGGGAGAAATCACCGGTACAGTTTGGCAGATAAAGATAGATCTTTTTGATCCGCTATATCCGGATGTAGTAAAGAACTCAAGGTCACATCCGATGGGACCATCTATTGAAATCAGGGCAGGCGATAAACTTATGGAAAAGGTCTTCAAGCCCATAGACACGAAATTGGGCACGGATGACAGCAACGTCAAGAATAACCTGCAAAAGGCAGGTATCACAGATGACCGGTACGGTGAAATAAAGGGAGCGCTGTTAATGGCCCGCGAAGGTAGCCAGAATCCTGAAGAAGAGGAACCTGCTGCTACACTTGATTTTACTCCGACTACCCCGGAGGAAAAGCGGGCTGCTCAAGAGTATCAGAAAATCGTCGAGGATATGGAAAATGAAATTAGAACAAAGAAAAGCAATATTCAGCTCTATAAGAAATACAAAGCCGAGCTTGATCCAATCCTTGATGTCCTTCAGCAGTATATGGGCGGGTAATAAAGCGTGAAAGTTGTTATTGATTTCCGATTTCTGACTCGGTTCTTGCAAGAAGAAATCGGAAATCTTGCTCTGGCTACCGCGCCATAGTTTCTGATTTTAGTTAAATATATTACCTGATAAGCATTTTTTAAACAATTAGTGCTAAATACTTTTTTCACACTGTGTATAATAATTATCGCACTCTTGGTCGTACGGACATCCGTAATGAAATCCGGATAATCTGAATGATGAGTCGTTAATTTGATCCCGATGTTACTAATTGTTTACCTGTTTTTTCTCTCTTGGCAAAGTGCCGCAGGACAATCGAAACCGGAGAATTATGTCTTCTTTAATTTAGATCGGGGAAGAATAAGGGAAGCTTCATTTTATGCGCTGAAGCAATTTGACGGAGCGCAAATTAAGTATACCTGGCGGATGTTGGAGGAAAAAAGAGATAGATATGATTTTTCTGCGATAAGGGCAGATTTTAATTTTTTATCAGGTAAAGGCAAAAAGCTTTTCATACAAATTCAGGATGTTTCGTTTAGTCCGGAAATCAAGAATGTTCCTGATTATATATTGAACGATTCTGAATTCCACGGAGGAGCTAATCTTCAATATGAATTTTCGAATGATGATAATAATAAAACGAAAGCCGTAGGATGGGTTGCAAGACGTTGGGATCCGGCCGTAGCAGATCGTTTTCATAAGCTGTTGACAGAACTTGGCCGGGAATTTGATGGTAAAATCACAGGAATAACATTGCCGGAAACAGCCGTTGATTTCGGTTCAACCGGAAAATACTACCCAGAAAACTTTTCACCGATTAATTATAGAGATGCAATAATAGCGAATATGACGACTGCACGTTCAGCTTTTATAAATTCTGTTGTTATTCAGTATGCGAATTTTATGCCCGGGGAATGGTTGCCATGGGATGATAAAGGATATCTTTCGTCTGTTTTTCAGCATGCCGCAAAGATCCAAATTGGAGTTGGTGGACCTGATATTATTCCTTACCGTAAAGCACAGATGAACCATGGCTATCATTTCGCTGTTAAATATCAAGGTTTAGTAAAATTGGGCTATGCAGTCCAAGAAGGCAACTATGCACAAAACAATGTAAAAACGGGGAAAAAGATGACTGTTAAAGAAATATATGATTTTTCCGTTAATTATTTAAAGGTTAATTATATATTCTGGTACCCGGAAGAACCATATTTCACTCGTGATGTAATTCCATTTCTCGATGAATAGAGTAATTAATTGAAAACGCTGAGTCCGCAATCTCCACCCTAAATTATTGCCAAACCCAAATTCCTTCTTTCCGGTGGGAACCTTGTGCAATGTCAGGATGTTATGAGTAACTGTATAATGATTATCCATAACAACCATACTTAATAATTCTTAATAATTAAAATATATTACGAACAATCTCATTTAAGGAAATATGGACCTGGCAGAAAAAACAATGATAGACAACCTGTCGAAAAACACAGGTAAAACGTTAGGACAATGGATCAATATTGTGAAAAAGGAAAATTTTAAAAAACACGGAGAGATCATCATATTCTTAAAAGAGAAACATTCTTTTACTCACGGATTTGCTAATCTGGTTGCTCATAAAGCCAAAGGTTCAGACGCGGGCTCTGTTGAGAACAAAGATGAACTGATTGAGAAACAATATGTGGGTAAAGAGCATTTAAAACCCATATATAACAGACTGATGGAAGAAATAAATAAGTTCGGTACCGACATCGAGATCGCACCTAAAAATGCATATGTGAGTCTGAGGCGAAAAAAGCAATTTGCCATGTTACAACCTGCGACAAAAACGAGGTTTGAAATCGGTCTCAACATTAAGGGTGAAAAACCAAAAGGTAAACTTGAAGCCATCACCGCGGCGAATGCGATGTGTTCACACAAAATTAATCTTGCCGCGGAAAAAGATATTGACAAAGAAATTATTGAATGGATAAAAATAGCCTATCAAAGGGCAGGATAAAATAGTTAAACCTTGAAAGCTCGACAGAGCAATCCTCCTGAAGGTTTACTCGGGTCGAACGGGTAACCTTCGGGAGGTTCACGTGAACCTTCGCAAGGTTATCTTTAAGGAGCAAATATGAAATATTCAGTAGAAATCGAAATCAACAAACCAATCCACAAAGTAATTGAACTCTTCGACAATCCTAGCAATATGAGCAAATGGATGGAAGGATTGCAAAGTATTGAACCTATCAGCGGAACGCCCGGACAACCTGGAGCCAAATCGCGATTGAATTTTAAAATGGGTAAGAGAGAAATCGAAATGATTGAAACAGTTACAACCAGAGACTTGCCGAATGAATACAATGGAACCTACGAAGCAAAAGGTGTCTTCAATATTGTAAAAAATAAATTCATTCCTGTATCCGACACAAAAACTAGATACATAACGGAACAGGAATTCCAGTTTCAGGGTTTCATGAAACTTATGGGACTTCTTATGCCCGGCGTATTCAAGAAGCAGAGCTTAAAATATCTCACAGATTTTAAAAACTTTGCTGAGAGGTCTTAAACTATCATCAAATGAACTTAGTCGTTATCCGAAGATTACTATGATTTTTTTATCATATTAATCATTTCATCATATAAATCAGCGGTCCAGACAATGGATTATAGCCAAACTTCCGATATTTTCTTTGCACAATCAGAGTCAAATATCGGAAGTTGAGATTACTCTTCGCCGATTACCCACGGTTCCAGCAGGTTAGTATCAAGCCCCTCAAGAAATCTCGACGGCTTTGTTAAAATCGTTCCGCTTTCCCGGTCGTAGATGTTGATCGGGTATGTAATGAAAAGATTTTCCTTAGCCCTTGTACATGCCACATACATGAGACGTCGTTCTTCTTCAAGCTCCTCAATACTGTTCACAGCGTGGAATGTGGGGAAGCGTCCGTCAAGAGCGTAAATGATGAATACACTGTTCCACTCCAATCCTTTCGCGCTGTGAATCGTGGATAGTGTGAGGTACTCTTCCTCACTTCCAGTAGGTGCGACATCAACGATGCTCTCATGCGGTGGCTCAAGCGCCAGATCTGCAAGAAAGGTTCCCACACTTTTGTACCTCTCCGCAATCTGTTCGAACATCTCCAGGTCTTTTTTCCGCTTCTGGTGGTCATCGTACCGTTTCTTCAGCATCGGATGGTAATAGGTGATTATCCGTGAAGCCTTTTCGGCAGGCGGATATTTATCGTTAGCAACAGATTTGAGGAGTTCAAAAAGTTCTCTGACATGAGGAGAGTATGAATTGTAATCTTTCCAGAAGGCGACTATGTGTCTCTCTGCTCTGTGCTGAAGTATGTCGTCAATTATTTTTTCCGAAGTCCGGGGTCCCACACCGTCGATGAGCAGAAGAATACGATTCCATGCAACAGCATCGAGCGGATTTTCGATGACACGGAAGTACGCAATGAGGTCTTTCACATGGGCAGTCTCGATGAACTTAAATCCCCCGAATTTCTGAAACGGAATGTTAGATTTTACCAGCTCGATTTCAAGGTCGAATGACAGAAACGACGAGCGAAATAGTACTGCAATTTCCTCCAGCCGTATCCCCTGTTCCCGGAGTTCGAGTACTTTCTGAACGACAAATTTCGACTGCATGTTCTCATCTTCCGCAATCACGAGCTGTGGGAGGGAGCCGCCGCCCTTGTTCGTAAAGAGTATTTTAGAATACTTATGCCGCTGCGTCTTCATGGCTGTAAGGGAGGTGAAAGATTGAAACGGACACAAAGCATTCGGCCGAGTGCGGTCTCGGTGGTTTTGGAGTCTGTTACTCTCAGCGACCCGTCGTTTGAGTACCAGAATTTCGGTAAAGATTTATCCTTCTCGTTCTCCACGACATTATATGAGAGGGAGCGCATGGCTTTCGATAGTAATAGATTACCGCTGATGATGATGGGCCTGTTAATGTAAAATATAGTAAATCCACCCAGTGTGGATGCGATTACCGACTGTTCGTCGGGTGAGATTTTATCAGGCAGTTGAGTGCTGACGATAAGAAGTTCACGTTCACCGCAGTCGATGATTGCTTGCAAGGCGCTTTCAAAACGTGTCGAGCGCAGCCGCGTATAGGTCGTGGATTCGTGGGATCTTATCGGGTAGTACGAAAATATTCCGTTGCCGCTCTGCCTGCCTGTTAGTGTCATTGTTTCACCGAAAGCTGAAGCCATTTCGGTCGCCGCTGAAAGTTCATCAACAATATCAATGCGGTCCTTCAGATCAGGATACCGGGTGATTCCCTGGAGGGTAAGTATATCCAACGAATCCTTTTTCATCTGGGCAGTGAATTTACGGATGTCGCTCTTTTCAATTTTTCTGGGGAAACTCGAAAGATCAACACTTCCCACGGTGATGAAAAATTCCTGCACAGGTTCAGGTGGTGGCGGGGGCGGTTCTTCGTGTTGTACCGGTTTTGGGGAAGGACATCCCGTAAAAAATATCGTCAGCGCGTAAACGAGCGCAGTGCCCGCGATCGTCTGCAGGATATTTTTAATCAATCGCGTGTTTAATGATTTCATTAGCTACATTTAAGATTGCCTGTGTACTGCGGTAATTTTCTTCAAGCGTGATTATGTTGCATTCGGAAAAGTGTTCGGGAAATTCAAGTATGTTGCGAATTGTCGCACCCCGAAAAGCATAGATCGCCTGAGAATCATCACCTACCACCATAAGATTCTGGTGCTTGAATGCGAGGAGTCGGATAATTTCTGCCTGCAGAGTGTTAGTATCCTGATACTCGTCGACCATGATGTAACGGTACCGGCTTGAAAGTTCACTCCGGACCGGTTCGTGCTCTCTGAGAAGACGAATGAGATTGTTGAGGAGATCATCGTAATCCATGAGATTATGTACTCTCTTGTACTCACCGTAGAGTTTATAGAGCTTTTCAATATCTTGGTAGTCTTCCAGATAGTGAGGATAATCCATGCTTAAAAGGTCTAGGAGCGTAGTGTTTGTATTAACTGATCGACTGTAAAGATCGTATAGAGTTTCTTTACGAGGGAAACGGCGATCTCTCGTATCGAGTTTCTCACGGGTGCGAAGTAAGTTCACAATATCTCCGGCATCTCCCTGATCAAGAATTGTGAAATTCCTGTCGAAATTAATCAGCGGCGAGTGTTTTCGAAGCACGGTGTTCGCAAATGAGTGGAAGGTTCCGCCGGCTACCTTTTCGCAACGGTAATCGAGGAGTACAGCAGCCCGGCGTAACATTTCCTGAGATGCTCTGCGGGTAAAAGTAAGGAGGAGAATATGTTCAGGTTTGACGCCAAGTTCAACTAAATAAGCGACACGATATACGATTGTACGCGTCTTGCCCGTTCCTGCGCCGGCTATGACCAGGTGAGGACCGTTTACCGATGTAACCGCCTTGTATTGTGATTCGTTCAGTTCGTTTTTATAGTCGATTTGAAATCGCTGTGGATGAACGATGTGAAGCTGGTCTGGGGTTTTTTTTATTACGTATTTTTTCAAACGGAATCCTCCGAACTGACTACTCCGCTATCAAAACATTCTGTAACGCAGAGCGCCTGCCGTAGATCAGGTATTGAATTTTTATTCGGTTGGTATGAAATAATCCTGACTAACATTATGCTATCAATATATTAAATAAAGCCAGATTTGGCAAAATACAACGAAGTTATTCCAGCCGTATATTGATAAATGAAGTAAGGTCATGCGCCTTAATTGTTCGATATATCTGAGATCAGATATAATGAGGGGATCTTAGGGCTGTTACTCGCGGCACGCCGGGTGGGTGAAATTAATGTTCGGTGTACCTCTCGGAAATAAGTTTGAAATTATATTCCAGTTA
>CAYGXH010000056.1:0-11103 GCA_964353675.1 uncultured Chlorobiaceae bacterium | reverse complement strand
CAACAATGCCGGCGATTACGACCAGATACTAAACCTTTCATATGCTTGGTCGACAGTGCCGTTCGGAAGTCCAGGTCACTGGAGCCCGGTGGGGTATACCGGATATGCCTTCTTGGAAAGCCCGGGAATTGCATATGACCACTTCGATAATGACCACGACGGACTTACAGACGAGCAGCGTGACAATGATGCAAAAGTGTTTATCACTAACGCAAACCAGGATCCATTTTTGGTTGATGTTCAACAGGATACTCTCCGGTTCAAACAGTTCTATGGATATTCCTGGAAGCCTCACTGGGATGCAGACGAGAATTGCAACTGGCGAAGTTATACAGACCTGGACCACAACGGGCAATGGGATCAGGGTGAGCCGCTAAATGATGATGTTGGTAGTGACGGCATCGGCCCTCTGGATGAAGGTTACACTGTTGCTGACAAAGACAGGAGCGAAGGTGACGGTAAACCTGAACAAGGTGAGCCGAATTTTGGGATACTGGATAAGGATGAATCTGACCAATTGGGTTTAACGGGGTTTTTAATAGCAGCTGTACACACATACGATTTGAATAACGACGAGCGAAACTGGGGAGCATTCACCACATTACTGCCCCCCCACGGACAGCAGCTTGTCGGTGTTAACTTGGCAAACTACTTTTCAAGCTACCTGTTCCATCTTGTCGGCCGCCAGACATACAGCACGCAAACTGGTCAACTTCAAGAAACCGGTGCAACCGAACGGTTCTCAATGGGTTTAATCTTTGGAATGAATGCTGATGATCTTTTCAGGAGGAAAAAAACAGTTCAGCAGATTTACAATGCTAACTACCACTTCGCTAAACCGCCCGACAAGCCGAGAGTCAAGGCAATCGCTGGCGATCAAAGGGTGACCCTCTACTGGGATGACAGGGCAGAACATACATTCGATGCGTTCTACCAGAAATATAATTTCGAAGGGTACAGGATCTACAGGAGTACCGAACCGAATTTCCTTGAAGTTAAAATCATCACGGATGCGTACGGACAACCGACCTTCCGTAAGCCCCTCGCTCAATTCGATCTGGTCGACGGGGTGAGGGGACTCCATTCGATTGGAGTGAACGGTGCATACTTCAACCTCGGTGACGACACGGGATTGCAGCATTCCTTTATTGACTCTACTGTTGAGAATGGACAAACCTACTACTATGCAGTGTGCGCCTATGATCAAGGATATACGACAACGACAGTGCAAGGGGAGTTTCTAGGTATTCCGCCTACCGAGACTACGAGCATCATTAAAGAAGATGCCCAAGGTAATATCAAGACCGATATCAACACCGCCGTTGTAACACCGCGTGCACCTTCTGCCGGGTACATCAGGCCAAAACTTACAAACGTTACGGCAACCGGTCCGGGGACAGGACTGGTATCGATTGACATTCTTGATCCCGATTCGCTGCGGAATAATCACACGTTCAGGATAGAGTTTCAGGATTCCAGCACCTTTCATAATAATTCGCTTCCATTTTACCAGTTAGTTAACAGAACCTCCGGTGAGATCAGTATCCCGCTTATAAAAATGAAATCCGATCAGGAACAGACACCCGTTATTCATGGGATGGCAATTAACATTATGAATGACTCTTCTGTTGTGATTGATCATGATAAAACCGGATGGGTAACTGGGAACAGCAATTATATCGTTCAAGTCGGATTCGACTCGCGCTATACCGCAGCATATGGGTCTCGTCGGGTCAATTACCCTGCAGATTTTGAAATAAGGTTCACAGAACCTAGACAGGGAGATATTTCTTTTCCACAGGATGCATTCAGCCGGCCAAGGCCTTCGAATATTATCGTGAAAGATCTGACCGAAAACATCGATCACTTCCAATTTATTTTCCGTGATAATAACGATGATTCACTTTTTAATGCAACTCCCAATGATACAGATGCGATCTTTATAGTTTGTGGGGATTCGGCGGGCAAGCGTGCGACCGTCTTCTCCACGGCAAAGAAAAGTTGGTCTATGAGTATCTTCCAAGATACTTTGGTCCTACAATCCGAGCGGCGACCTCCCCAACCAGGGGATGTTTATCGCATCGTTACTAAGAAGCCGTTTCGCACCGGTGAGTATTTTGAATTCACAACTGAACAACCTCGGATCGATCTCGATTCTGCCCGCGATCAATTGAAAAACATAGCTGTCGTTCCAAATCCCTACGTGGGAGCTGCATCATGGGAACCATTGCCTACCACAACGGGAAGAGGTGAGCGGATAATTTATTTCATTCACCTACCGCGAGAATGTTCAATTCGGATTTACACGATCAGCGGGCGACTTGTTCAGACACTCTACCACTCTAGCTCCATCGATAATGGACAGGAACCGTGGAATCTTGTCTCGCGTGACGGCATGGATATAGCTTATGGTGTGTACGTGTTTTACGTTGATGCACCGGGCATTGGAACGCGAATTGATAAGTTTGCTATCATGAAGTAAGTTGCCAATCTTTAAATTTGGATACATCCATGATTATGAAAAGGACACTTTTTTTCCTACCGTTGATCGGAATCCTGATTGCCGACGCGCTATGGGGCCAAGAATTTATGAGCAATGTTTCGAAAACGGGGACAGCAGCTGCCGTGTTTTTAGAGATCCCTGTAGGAGCTCCTGCCATTGGTATGGGTGGTGCATTTGTCAGCCTTGCAAATGATGCAACCTCGCTCTACTGGAATCCAGCAGGTTCTGCCTTCTTATCTCGGAATGAGTTGGTGGTGACGCACACAAATTGGATAGCCGATACAAAATTTGATTTTGCAGGATTT
The DNA here is from genome assembly GCA_964353675.1 of uncultured Chlorobiaceae bacterium. GTDB lineage: Bacteria > Bacteroidota > Ignavibacteria > UBA10030 > SZUA-254 > CAYGXH01. The sequence goes on along the minus strand of CAYGXH010000056.1, from coordinate 8,295 downwards.
GTTTTGCCGTTGAGCGGAATCGGCACGCTCGGATTTAGTTTCACTTCTCTCTCAATGGAGGACATGAAAGTCCGTACCGTGGAAATGCAAGAGGGGACTGGTGAATATTTCAGTGCAGGAGACATGGCGGCAGGCATTTCCTACTCACGCGGGTTGACCGATCGCTTTGCTATTGGTTTCACGGCAAAGTACATCAGGCAATCAATCTGGCACGAAAGCGCAGAGGCATTTGCACTCGATGTCGGGACATCCTTCAAGACAGATCTGTTCGGGGGAATGACGATAGGAGCTACCCTCTCAAATTTCGGCACTAAAATGCAGCTATCGGGTCGGGACACGCGTACCTTCATTCGGATTGATCCATCGAAGCAGGGCTCGAATGATAGGATACCCGCAGTTATCGAATTGGAATCCTGGGATTTACCGCTGCTCCTACAGTTCGGTATCTCGACCAATCTGCTGAAGAAAGAAAATTATCGCTGGACGATTGCAGCCGATGCACTCCACCCCAGCGATAATAACGAAAGCATGAATATCGGAACCGAGTTTGCCTATCAAGATTATCTCTTTCTGCGCGGTGGATATCAATCACTCTTCTTAGATGAACATGAGGGTGGCCTCTCGTTCGGTATGGGTGTAGCTTTGAATTCGCTCATTAGTATGTTATCAGTCAAGTTCGATTATGCCTATCGTAATATGGGGCGATTGGAGAATGTCCACACATTCTCCGTAAGCGCTCGGTTCTAGAATTCCATTTGCATGATGATATGATGTCGAGGATCTATAGATTTCGATGGCATGCGTTCCTTTGGTTCCCTCTGCTGTCGACATTCACAGGTTTCTCCCAAATTCAAGTAAATGATGATCTGAGAAGAACATTCTCACTCGAAGATCCAAAGTTCAGCTCACTCATCGTTGCAAGCGTTCATAACCGTGAGATCACCGCGCAGGAATTTCTCTTTAACTACACATTCGGTCCAGCTTTCACTAGACGCGAGAAAGATTCCAGGCGGCGATATCTCAACTTCATGATCTATGAAAAGCTGCTTGCGCTTGAAGGATATGCCCGACACCTCGATACGACTGAAGGAGCAAGACAAACACTCGCTGAAATAGAAGGAGATCTTGCAACGGAGGAACTTTACAAAGATGACGTGCGCGGTAAGGTGAAAATAACAGAAGAGGAGATTGATTATGGAATTCGGAAGGCGCAGATCAATCTGACTGTTAAATGGCTCTATGCACGGAGTGCTGAGGAAGCTAGGCGTTTATATGAAAAATTTATCGGCGGCATTGCGTTTGATTCCCTCTTCGAAACACAATTGGGCGATTCGGTGAAAGCTGAGGATCGGTCTATTGAAACAACACGATTCAAGCTCGAGATGGCTAACCCCGTGTTTGCACATGTGCTCGACACGCTGTGCGATGGTACTGTGTCTTCGCCGATTAACGCGCCAGACGGATACTACATTGTCAAAGTGGTTGATAGCCGGAAAAGTCTATTGATGGCGGAATCAGAAAACTCCAAACTTCACTCCGATATTGAACGTGCGTTGGTTCAACAGAAATCGGATTCACTATCTGATCTGTACCTGCAAAAGATCATGACCGGAGAACACCCTACAATCATCCGGAAACCATTCGATCTGCTTCAGACCTACCTTGCAAAAAAAATCCTTTCACCCCAGGAATTTTCTAATTGGAAATTAGCTGAGCGTTTGCTTGAGCGGTGGGGTCAGTTCGATTTCATGAACATTGCCCCGTACGAGAAGCAAAAACTTATTGAGCTCTCCCGTTATACATACACAGTGAAAGATTACCTTGTCTGGTATCGTGCGAGGGAATACAACATTCGCCTGGATATTTCATCACCTCAAGCCTTTTTCATCTCTTTTGAACAGACGGTATGGAGGATGGTCAGGGATAAGCTGCTGACCGAGCGTGCTATTAATCGCGGGCTGCAAAAGAGAAATAACGTCAAAAAGCAGATGCAATGGTGGATGGACAAGGTTGTCTATAAGCTCGTTCGCGGAGGAATTGTTGATTCAATTCAATTGAACGATTCACTGCTTAATAAGTATTATGCTGAGCACCAGCGGAGCTATCGCAATCTAAAAGGTGACATGATCTCATTTGAAAGAGCGAAGGATGATGTCCTCCGTGATTTCTATTCCGATGAGCTTACCAAGCGATTGCTCCATCGAATACTTATGCTGAAGGAGAAGTATAAAGTTAATATGCATGATGAGGAATTAATGACTTTACCTATCGATGATGATTTCAATCCAAGGGCAATTGATGTCTACGCCGTGAAGAAAGGCGGAACTTTTCCAAGACCGGCATTCCCATCAATCGACTATGAATGGCAGACATGGAATTGATCATGCATTTCCTGCGGATCATCCTCTGGCTCTGTATTTCCGGAATACTGATTATGACTGGTTGTTCACGGCGCCAGACATCCGAGAATCTCTCTAATTCACCCGTCGAGCTCACGTACTGGCCCGCGCCAATCCCACAAGAAATACAGCTTGCTGATTCAATAGTCAGAGAATGGAATAGTCTGCATCCAGATATCCATGTCCGCATGCAGCCGATACCGGTAAGCCAATCGACTGAGGAAGTGCTCCTTGCTGCCATTGCAGGAAAAACTACACCGGATGTTTGCTCCAACATCTGGCCTGGTGCCCTGAACGAATATACGCGGGCTGGCGGTCTGGTGGCGCTCGATCAGTTCTCCGACTTTGATTCGGTTGCGTTGAGCCGGACTCCTCAGGATCTTCTTATGACATTCTTAACAAATCAACATTATTACCAGATTCCGTGGAAGACAAATCCAGTAATGATGTTCTGTAATGTCCGGCTTTTCAGAGAGGTGGGAATTACTCGGATGCCGCGAACATATTCCGAATATCTTGCTGATGGAGCAAAAGTTACCCGCGACATTGACGGCGATGGACAGACCGATGTGTGGATGGGCGAGCGCGACGTACGGCCAATCTGGTGGCAGCGTTTATTCGACTTCTTCCCATTTTACATCGCAGCGTCGAACGGGAAGACATTATTTGAGAACGGCAAAGTCGCATTTGTCAACAAACATGCCTATGAAGTGTTTGCATTTTTCCGGGCGTGCTATGAACGACATTACTTCCCCCGAACATACTTCCCTGCTTGGGATCCTTTCCTGCTTGAAAAAAAGGCAACGCACTTTTCCGGGTCATGGGAAATCGCTACAATCCGAAAATTTGCACCGAAAATTGAGTATGAGGTAGTCCCCCTTCCCATTCCCGATGATCATCAGGGACCGGTCTACACTTCCGGTGATTTTAAGAATATCGCCATCTTCAGCAACACGAAGCATCCTAAGGAATCCTGGGAATTCGTGAAATTTCTCCTAACAACACAGCATGATCTCCTTCTGATGGAGATCGCAGACCAGATTCCTATCCGCGGAGACTTATTAACGAATCCGCTCTTCACTGTTTATTTCAGGCGAAATCCAATGATGGTACGGTTCGCAGAACAGGCGGTGTACACACGCAGTATGGATGATGCCCCTGACCTGAAAGAAATTTTCGATGCAATATCGCAGCAATACGAAGCATGCGCAGTGTACGGTCGGAAATCACCCGAGGATGCAGTGAGGGATGCAGCAAAACAGGCAGAGATGATCATTGAGTGGAACAAATGAGCCCCGGGAATAAAATCTTCCGCTTGATTAAACAGAGCGACCACAACGGTTACTGGTTCGTCCTCCCCTATGTCATTTTTTTCCTCACGTTCATTGCCTACCCGCTGGTGTTCTCTTTTATTCTAATATTTCATCGTTGGAACATCGTAACGCCGATGCAGTGGGTAGGATTAAAAAATTTCGGAAGAATGTTCCAGGACCCGCTCTTCTTTAAATCTCTTGTAAATACGCTGATCTTCCTTGCGATTCATATCCCCCTGCAGCTTCTCGTAGCTCTCGGGTTTGCGCTTCTCTTGCATTCGAAGATTCAAATGCGGGGATTCTTCCGCGCAGTATACTTTCTGCCAGTGGTCGTTTCGGGGGTTGTCGTCACGATCCTTTGGCAGCAGCTTTATTCGTATGATTACGGCGTTCTCAACACGGTTCTCACTGCTTTCAATCTTCCGCGGATCCCCTGGCTGGTCGATCCAGGCTTTGCCATGCCTTCAATCGCCATCATGGCCACGTGGAAGAATGTCGGCATCTATATCGTTCTTTTTCTCGTCGGACTCCAGTCCATACCTCATGAATTGTATGAAGCTGCTGCCATTGACGGTGCCGACACCGTGAAGCAGTTCCTTCGGATCACGCTTCCAATGCTCAATTCAACCGTCGTTGTCATCATTGTCCTTTCGACAATCGGCGGATTTTCACTATTCATTGAGCCTTACGTCATGACGGGCGGAGGTCCGATGCAGAGCACGCTCTCTGGCATGCTTTACATCTACAACCAAGCTTTTTACTTCAACCACATGGGCTACGCATCGAGTTTGGGTTTCATCTTCGCGCTTTTCATTCTTGCTGTGGTGATCATACAGCGGAAAGTTGTTGAGACGGAGTCTGTCTCATGAAGAAAGCCTTAAAATATTTCGTCCTTCTGATCGGTATGGTTGTCTTTGCGTATCCATTCCTGTGGATGATTGCAGGGTCATTGAAACCGGAAATCGAAATCAGTGAATTGGGACTGTGGTCTTCAAAATTCTCATTCCACAGTTACGCGCAGGTCTTCACCAAGATTCCAATCGGGAGAGCATTCCTCAATAGTATATTCGTATCGCTCTCTGTTACAACATTAGTTGTGGTGCTTGGTTCAATGGTCGGGTACGCGCTTGCGAAATTAAAATTTTTTGGGAAGTCGGTTCTGTACCTACTCATAATTTTCACTATGATGATCCCATTCCAGATAACGCTCATCCCGCAATACGTGCTTATGGTGAAGCTTGGGTGGACAGATACGTATCTCTCGCTAATTGTACCTGCGATGATGAGCGGGTTCAGTATCATTCTTTTCAGGCAATTTTTCATGAGCGTTCCGCAGGCGTTGATCGATGCGGCGAGGATCGACGGATGCTCTGATCTCCGTATCTTGTTTCAGCTTATCTGGCCCCTCTCACGGCCGGTTATCATCACGGTGGCGATCCTTACCTTCATGGCGAGCTGGAACGATGTCCTCTGGCCTTTAATCGTAGTCCGTGATCGTTCGTTGATGACAATGCCGCAGATTGTGACAATTTTTGTCACCGGCGGCGAGGCTGAGTCGCAGCTCGGACTCCTGCTTGCATCGGCAACGCTCTTGGCGCTTCCGGTCATAGTTGCATATGCCTTCTTCCAGAGATATTTCATCGAAAGCATGGCGGCAACCGGAATCAAAGGGTGAGGATGGAATATGCATTGAACATATACACGGTTGAAGTACTTTATACCGGTTCGAGTCCTGGTAACCGTTGTGCGATTGCGCGGTTCATTTCAGAAATGATCCTATGGAGTTACCAGCCTCAAAAAGGGGAAGCCGTGCTGCTGCTCATTCACGGGGTGCAAATACCGGTAAATCAATGATGCGGCAGCTCATAATTATTCTTTTTATCTCAATTCTCAACCTGAAGCACGCCGAGAGCCAGCCGCTTTCGTACGATTTTAAAGGGAGATACGGGCAGGTGGAGGTTGGTGGAAGGTATGTCGGAGCGGAATTCCACGGCAGTCGTCCTCTTCCATCGCGCATCAGCTTTTACTATCCGGTTGCCAACAGCACAGATCTGAGTACTGGCTACTGGAAACGCGGTGAGTCTCAGCCGATGGTCGTGGGAGTTAAGATTCGAAGTGGAAAGAAGCACTGGCTCGGTAAGGAAGGATGGGCTTATACATTGAGCCCTCAACGTGTGACCTTCAGGGAACAGGATGGAATTTTGCAATATGAATTGACTTACCGATTCTGTATGAACGAACCCGCAATGGTGATGACATTGACGATTAAGAACACCGGACTCAAGTCGGTACCAGTCGAAGTTTACACGCACCTGAAAACAATACTTCGAACCTGCCAGACTTACGCATGGAAAAATTCTGCCTGGACACAATTCGACAGTTCACATGGTTCAATCATAACTAACTTCGATGATTCCGATGCATATCGCGCCAGCGTGTTCGTTCAGAATGTTGGTGAGTACCCTGTCAGCTGGACATCTAGTGCAAATGAGCTCGGTGTGACCGATAGTGGGACATCGAATTGGATATCCTCGCTGTCAGGACTGGGAGAAACGTTGCTTCCGGCAACATCGAAAGGCCTTCCCGTTGCCGCGTTCACTTATCGCAGGGTCATCAATCCATCAGACTCCCTCGCAATCATCCAGATCATCGGTAGTTGCAACCGGGACGAGGTGCTAAGAAAAATTTATCGGCTTGCATCAAGCTGGCATGAAGAAGTTCTAGCCTACGATCAGTTTGTTCTTCAGCAGGTGAATGAGGGAGGGCCCTTTGTCACAGGAGAGAAATGGCTGGATAGGTCTGCAGCGTGGGCACTGGGGCTCCTTGCCTCCAACCAACATTATCTTGATGGGAAGATTGTGCCGATGCCGTGCCCGGCAGAGTATAACTTCTTCTTTACGCATGATTTGTTACTGACGGATCTTGGTGCGGTAAACTTCGATCTTGCGAGGGTGAAACGAGACCTGCTCTACATAGTGTCACTCGCAAAGGATAACATCATCCCGCATGCGTACTACTGGCGGGACGACGGATATAAGACGGAATTTTGCACGCCTGAGAACTGGAACCACCTTTGGTTCATTCTCACAACCGCAAGGTACCTCCGGCACTCCAACGACGATTCGACTGGACAGGTTTTGCTTCCGCTGGTGACCCGAAGTCTCAATGAGATCCTCACGCAAAGGAAAGAGGATAACCTGATGTATGCCTACCGCCCGGATTGGTGGGATATCGGGCGGAGGGAAGGACCGCGCACATACATCACCGCACTAACGATCCGTGCACTGCGCGATTACCTGTATATTAGCTCGTTCCTCAATCATCGCTCTCCGGAACTTCCCGACTACGAACGCCTCGCTAACAAGATGCAGAGAGCCCTAGGTGACCAGTTGTGGGACGACAGCCTGGGGTACCTAATCAATTACAACGATACAACTAAAACATTGAAAGACAAGCACTACTACATGGGTTCGCTCTTAGCGCCGGTGCTTGGTGTACTCGATTCCCAGAAATCTAAAAAACTAGTTGAAACTGCATCGCAGAAACTGCTCCGGTATCCAGTTGGAGTGATGGTGGTGTCTCCGCCCGACTTCCATACAGATTCGATGCGTGCATTTTTCAAATTTGTGAACAACGAGGCGGGTGATCCGTTCTATTATATAAACGGTGGTATCTGGCCACATGCTAATGCAATCTACGCGCTTGCGCTGAATGCCATCGGCCGGACGGACGATGCGATGAAGTTTGTTAAGAATGTGATGACGATTGACGGAATTGCGAAAAGTCCGAATGGACTGCCGGCAATGTACGAGTACCGGTATGCCGACTCGTCGTCGAAAGAATTTGGAATAATTGATAAACCCTCTTTCATGTGGGCTGCGGGATTCTACATGAACGTCCTCTACCAGCTTTGCGGTTTCCAGAACAATGAGTGGAATCTCTCTCTTTCCGGCCGTCTGCCACCTACGCTGGACTCAGTCTATTGCACGTATTCTTTTGGTGACCGGTGCAGGTTTATAATTAGAGGAAAGGCAGACCGATTACGAAGTTTCTTGTGTGATGGGAAAGAAATTCCGTCCTTGGTTCTGCCACTGGAAATTATTCACACTGAAAATTTAACTGTGGAATATGGTATTCCAAAAATTCCGTACATTGAAAACGTTAATGCTATATTGCATAATGTAGCTTATGAACCGAACTCGATGACTTTGAAGATGAAGGTATCTTCGTTCAAGGGACATGAGGTCAATGCTGGCATCGTCACACCGCTCAAGATCAAAGAAGCTATTGTAGATGGCGTACCAATTCCGACCATGATGCAAACTGCTGAACCGGATGGGATGGTGAAGGTACAGATAAAGTTTATCGGTTCGGATTCCATTCAACATATTGAAATTCATTTTAAAAATCTATGAAAGTTGCCCTCTTTGAAAAAGCACATCACTTGAAAGTGACGGAGAAGCCGATCCGAAGACTTCAGCCCGATGAATACCTTGTGAAAGTCATGGCATGCGGAATCTGCGGGACCGATGTCCACATCGTGGAGGGAACGTCTCGCTCAACGCCTCCTGTTGTGCTTGGAC
>CAYGXH010000055.1:0-11144 GCA_964353675.1 uncultured Chlorobiaceae bacterium | reverse complement strand
TGCACAGTTAGCCTCGTTTGAATTAAAAGGTAGAACCATCTCATTAACATACCGATTTATCGGTGTGCACAAACTGAGGAAGTTTGGTGAGCTGTTTCAACAGCTTTAGAGTATTGAAACCGTTAAAACGGTTACATGGTATCTTGGCTTTCAGAGTCACCTCGCTGAAGCGAGGTGTTAATGAGATAGCTTAACCTTGCGAAGGGTCGCTATGCTAGCCACCAATGACAAATGACGATCTTCACACAAAGTACCAAGTACAAATTATCAAGAACCAATGATCCCCCTGCGCTACGGTAATTAAACTTATAAAATATCGGAGGTTTAAACAGCGGTCCCATTGTCTGAACCGCTGATGGGTGTGATGTAATGATATTTATGATGCATTATTTTTATCACATCAATCATGTTCAAGACAACTAAGAGCATTTAAAAGCGTTTATTAAGCGGTGAGTAAAAAGCAACAAAGAAAAAAGTACTAAAATCATAGAGCTTAGAGCCGAGAGTAGGGAGCAATGAGTAGTGAGCGGTGACCAAGGTACAAAGTACAAATGACACTCCTGATTACCGCTGAACAATCTCGTTGGGAAGCTCGTTTGTATCGTCGGGTCTGCGCGGGAAATGCTGCTTGAGAGGGACACCAACCGCACGAACAGCCTCGGACAATCCTTCGAAGAAACGACCTTCTTTAAATCGGACGGACATAGCATCCGCGATTTTATCCCATGTTCCCTCCTCCACGCGCGTATTGATAGACTCATCGGCAGCAATGTACAATTTCTTTTCTGAAAGAAGAAGCAGTATGAGAACACCCGTTTTGTCCCTGGTTTTTTGCATTCCGAGCCGGTAAAATTCCTTAAGTGCAAGCTCCGCAAGGGAAAGATTCTTTTCGTTCCATTGACGCTTTTCCCTGAGGACAACACGGATCTCGCCGGATGTATCCCTTTCCCTTTCGGCAATTACCGCTGATAACGCCTTTAACTCTTCCTTTGATAGAATTTTCTTTTGAAAGAATGCCACGATGTACAATATATTATTTAATACAATGCATTAACTTTAATTCGTTTAAGAAAAATTACCAACCTCCGCTTGCACCCCCGCCGCCGAAACTTCCTCCTCCGCCGCTGAATCCACCACCTCCGCCAAAGCCACCCCCACCACCAAAACCACCACTGCCAAAGCCGCCCCCTCCGCCGAAACCGCCCCACCACCACGGATTGCGGTTGTGATATTTCCCCGAGCCGACATACTGTCCGCCGCTCACGAGTAATCGTCGCATGATCAATCCGACAATGATAAAGATTATAAAAATTATGACCGGAGATATTTTAGATGGTTTCCCGTCCTTGCCGTCGCTTGTATACTCGCCCTTCGTAGCCTCGACGATTGCTGTTATACCGCTCAGTATTCCTTCATAATAATCACCGGATCGGAAATGCGGAGATATTTCATGGCGTATTATCTGATCGGATAGCGCATCCGGCAGGGCACCTTCAAGTCCATACCCCACCTCTATCCTCATTCTGCGCTCCTCCATAGCGATAACGAGCAGGATCCCGTTGTCTCTTCCCTTCTTGCCAAGTTGGTTCCGTTCTGCAACACGGAAGGTGTAATCCTGGACATCCTCCCCTTTGAGTGACTCAATTATAAGAACAGCTATTTGAGTTGATGTTTCTTTCTCAAATTGAGCTAATCTTTCCTCTAGATTCAGAACTTTATTCCGATCAAGTGTTCCGGTTAGATCCGTCACTCTCTGTTTCAGGAGCGGGATATCGTTCTCCCCGCAAACCGGAACCGCGGTGCACAGAATAAGAACAAATATCAAAAAGAGTGAACTACGCCGCATGAATGGTCAGAATTTTACTTCAGGAACCTTTTCCGCGCCCGGTTCTGCCTTGAAGTATTGTTTTTGTGCAAAACCTAACATTCCTGCAATGATGGATGCGGGAAATGTGCGAACATTAATGTTGAATTCCTGTACCACTTCATTGAATCTTTTCCGTTCCACTGCTATACGATTCTCCGTTCCCTCAAGCTGTGCCTGGAGCTGGAGAAAATTCTCATTTGCTTTCAGCTGCGGATAGTTTTCTACCACTGCAAGCAAGCGTGAAAGCCAGCTGCTCAAACCGGCCTGTGCTTCCTGAAATTTCTGAAAGAGCTGTGGATCATTGAGGATTTCCGGCGTAACCTGAAGTTTACCGACGCTCGAGCGCGCCTCAGCAACATTTTCAAATACTTCTTTCTCATGCGCGGCATAGCCCTTTACGACTTCAACGAGGTTCGGAACGAGATCAGCCCTTCGCTGATACTGATTCTGAACCTGTGCCCATGCCTGATTGACGGTTTCATCCTGTCGGACCAGGGAGTTATACGTTCTCGTTACCCAACCGAAAAGTAAGAATCCTATGAGAATAACGATTCCGACGATTGCCAGGATTATTATTGTGCCCTTCTTCATAGATATTGCCCTTTGAATATTTTCATAATTTATGGATACAACACGTTAGATTTTATAACGTACTTAAAATTTATGAACGAAGCAATTTTGCATGCTGGCGGATTCTTTTAATCCGTTCAAGAACCGGCGGGTGAGAGTATTTCAGAAAAATCTGGAATGGATGTGGTCGGAGATTTGAGAGATTTTCAACATGAAGTTTCTTGAGGACATCTATGAACATCTCCGGCGTTCCCACCGTTCGTACTGCAAATTCATCGGCGCTGTATTCATGCAACCGCGATATGAAATTCAATAAAACCGAAATGAATAATTCAAGCGGAGAAAAGAGAAGACTGAAAAAAACAAGACCGCCGTAGATCGAGACGTTTTGCATGATAAAGGCGTTAAATAATTCCTTTTCACGGATGAAGAACGACATCACGAAGAACATTATTCCCATGTGGATAATAGAAATAATAATTCCCAACATGATATGTCTGCGCTTATAGTGCCCGATCTCGTGTGCAAGAATTGTAACAAGTTCATCAGGGGTGTATTTCTCCAGAAGTGTATCGAAGAGGGCGATTCGTTTGTTCTTTCCGAAACCGGTGAAATAGGCATTGGTTTTCGCCGATCGCTTTGAACCGTCGATAACAAAAATATCCCGGAACTTAAACTGAACAGATCGGGCATAAGCGAGCAGAGCATTTCGCAGATTTCCTTCTTCCAGAGGCGTGAATTTATTGAAGAGCGGCATGATCCAAGCAGGAGCAATATATTGGAGCGATACCGCAACAAGCGTTCCGAGTATCCAGCAGTATAACCATGCATATTCTCCCGTATATTCAAAGAAAGCCAGAATCCCTAGAACGAGCGGAAGACCAATGACCATGGACAAGACCGTCGTCTTTAATAAATCACTAACAAACACGCGTGGTGTGGTCTTATTAAAGCCGAACCGCTCTTCGATGACGAACGTCGAGTAGATACTGAAGGGAAGATTGAATAGGCCTCTTAAAAATGTGAGAATACCGATGAACAATAATCCTTTGATAAGAGGAACGTCGGTCCAATTACTTACGACTTCGTCGAGTTTTGGGAAACCGCCCAGCAGCCACCATGTAAATATTATAGCGAGAAACAGAGTATTCTCTATGATAGAAAAGGACGTACGAACTTTGGTGTAGTCCTGAGAATTTTTATACGTTGCGATGTCGCATATTCCGCTGAATTCATCCGGGAGATTTGACCGCAGGGAACGTACTGATAAAATGTCTGCAGTAGTGACGAGGATGTACTCGACGAGGAGCGCTGTGAGTATGACGATTCCGTATATATTCACTTTTTCCTCCCCGGCATACTCAGAAGGATGATGGCAGGCTGAAGCGGATAGTCCTGCTTTTCGTTTCCATAGAAAACACGTTCCAGAAAAAGACCCGATGGTGGTGCTGTATATTTAGCAGGTACGATCGAGGAGTAATTCAGCAAACCTGCTACCTCCTCTGCCTTAAGGTTTCCTCTTCCGACTTCAACGATGATACCGACAATCTGACGCACCATCTTCCATAAAAAGTGAGACCCGCATATCCGGATGAGGATAAGATCACCGTCCTCCCGGATTTCCAGACTCTTTATATGCACATCGGTCGATTTCTCATCCGGTGAATCTGCAGTGAATGATTGAAAATTCTTCATACCGACAAACAATACCGCGGTCCCCTGCATACTTTTGACATTCAGTTTATCTTTTATCCACCAGACATACCGTTTGCCGAATGCAGTTCTCCTCCGGGATATTTGGTAGAGGTAACTGCGTGCAACCGCGCTATGGCGTGCATGGAATGTTGGCGGGGCTTTCTCAACTTCGAGAATATTGATATCAGCAGGTAATTCATCGTTTAGCTTCATTCGTATAATTTCCGGGGCAAGCATTGTATTAATGTCGAGATGTGCGACCTGGAGGAGAGCATGGACGCCCGCATCCGTTCTGCCGGACCCGTAGAATTCAAAACTGCTTGTCTTGAAAACATTTTTCACTACAGCGGATATTTCACCCTGGACCGTGCGGGCATTCGGCTGGATCTGCCACCCGCTGTAACGGGTGCCTTCATACTCTATATATATTCTGAAACGAGCCATGCGCTTTCTGCCTCTGGTATGACTAATATATTGTGCACCGTTGTTTTTACGCATCAAATTCCGCCTTATACTGCAAATTCCTTTCCAAAGATAAGGAAAATGCACATAAAGAGCACGATAATGCTTTTGTTTTTTTATATATTTCTATGGATAATATGAAAATTACATATTATATTGGAACACAGAAAAAAAAGAAAGTACCTAATAAATGACAAGGGAATGAATTACAAGAATATGACTTTAACAAATAAACAATATGATAAATTGCACCAAATCTGTTTAAGCTATGGGATAAAAAAACTTTCTATTTTTGGTTCTTCTATTCATGGAAATGCAAATTCCGAAAGCGATCTGGATATTCTCATAGAATTTCTACCAGGGCATACTCCCGGTTTTGCGTTTATTGATTTAGAAAATGAACTTTCAGATCTGTTTAGAAAGAAGATCGATCTACATACACCTATGAGTCTTAGCCGTTATTTTAGAGATAATATACTTCAGGAAGCACAAGTACTTTATGCCCAGAGATAAAAGCGATATCATCCGACTGCGTCATATGTACGACGCTGTACAGAAGGCAATCTAATTTACAATTGGCAAAGAAAGGAACGACTTAACAGTTAACGAACAGCTTGCGCTTGCACTTGTAAGACTGATCGAGATATTAGGTGAAGCTGCGAGTAAAGTTACATCCGAGACACAAAGACGACAACCGATGATTCCGTGGAAACAGATAATTGGAACACGCAATCGATTAATCCACGGTTATGAAGAGGTCGATCTTGATATATTGTGGGAAATTATTAAAAACGATTTACCAGCACTTGGAAACGCACTACACTCCGCCATCGAAAATGAGACTGACGCAGGGCAACAGAAATTACTGTAACCTGAAAGATATTATTTAACGAGCATTATAAACTAGTGGGCGGCAAATTTACCAAGTACTAACAACTAAATCATTTCACCCAAATGATGGTAATCCCTCTGTTTCCGTTGCCAAGATCTGGATCGGAGTACTGTCCGCACTCACTCCGCATTTTCTGTGTTGTGGTATCGAAGAAACCATAATTTTCGCCAGAGATTGTTGCTCGTATCGACTGCCGGGTACGATATGCCCAGTTCCTGACTGTTGTGCGTGTAGCTGCTCCGTTTCCATGCACAACCTTGACGATGCGTGATGTGGGAGAATTCCGAACTTTCTCAATGGCATCATGAAGTTCTCGCTCAACCTGATCCGGTTTTCGAGGCGGGTGTCCGATGTCGATAGTTATTACCATCTGTGATTTAATTAACGAAATGAATGGATTACATAAACGACATTTTTAAAAAAATGAGCGGTCCGCTTTTTCAGAAGATTTACTGACCGATCATTGCTTGTATACCGCTCCGTATCATCATCACGGCGATACCCGCAAGAAATAGTGCGGCGACCTTACCGACTGCTTTTGAGCCCGCCTTGCCCATAGCCCGATTGATTCGCTCTGCCTGCATAAACACAAGGTACACAATCAGCATGTTAACAACCAGCGATACGATCGTGAGGAAGTAACCGTACGAATCGACAAGAATGATGACAGTGGTCAGTGCCGCAGGACCCATGATGAGTGGAATACCGATAGGTACAACGCCGAATGAAGATTCCGGTGTCCGGCTTTCCTGTCGTGTAAAAACCAGATCCTGTATTGCCAGAACGAGCAGGATGATACCTCCCCCAACGCGGAAATCATTCTCGGTTATGCCTAAAAAGGAAAAGATAAGTTTTCCGGATAGGAGAAAAACAAGAGAGACCGCGAAAGCCGCAATTACTGCTTCAATGGGGATAAACTTTCGCCTGCGCTCTTCCATAGGTTCTACCAATCCGACATAGAGCGGCAAAACACCAAAAACGTCGATCGCGACAAACAGAGGAATGAATGCGAGAAAGAACGTTTCAATCATATGCACTTATTCCTTACGACTCTTGTACATTTATATGCTTGCATTACCATACAAAAATATAGCACATTTGCGGATGTTTTTCAATTGCCCCGGCGAACCACCCAAACTCCGAGGATGGTTATACCCGCCCCGATGACCTGAATAGGATAAAGAACTTCATTCAGTGTGAAGTATGAAACGATGAATGCGAGAACCGGCACCAGATTTCCATAATTCGCTGTCCGGCCGGGACCAATCCGGTTGATGCCGTAAGACCAGATAAAGTTGGCAATGCCGATCGCAAAAACTCCTGATATAATCCCGGCACCGTAGTACATCCAATGCACGGAGGACAAGTCCATCTGCACCGCTGACGGTATTGCAATAATCGACAGACCGATGGCACCAATAACGAATTGGATCAGTGCAAACTGTGCAACATGGTACCTGTGCAGGATCGGTTTCTGGAGATTGGTGTTAAGCGCCCAGAGTGCGGCGGCACCAAGGGAGATGAAATCGCCGATTAGGTCTTTCCCGCCAAATTCTATTTTTTTGCCGCTGCCGATGATAATCATCGTGATACCGGCAAGCGACAAGAGCATGCCTGCCCATATGACTGGTTTAATTCGTTCGCGCTGAAGCCGGGCATTAAGGAGGACGGTGAAGAGCGGAGACGTTGACAGCAAAATAGCGGAATTCCCAGCCGTCGTCATACTGATTCCGACGATGAACATTACCTGGTAGGCAACACTTGCCACGACACCCGCCCATACAATCCGACGGATGTCTTCCTTCGCGATCTGTTCCCACCGATAATGCCGCAGAAATGGTAGAACAGCGACAAGAGAAGCAGTTATAAATCTGATACTGTTAAAAATGAATGGGTTCAGCTCTACGAGTCCGTACTTCACGATTGGATAGTTTGTCGCCCAGATGATGACAACAGCGAGGAGTGATATTTCCATAATTGCAGAATGACTTCTCTCTCGGTACGGCATCGGGATAATCTACGCAAACCAACATTAAAATTCAACGGGGAGATTTACTGAATGATAAGAAATTAGCATGTTACAGGAATGCGCGTAAATTACAATGGAATATTTCTTATGGCGAGACGTTAATGCAGGAGGCATACCTCAAAAAACAAAAGCCCGAGGTTCACTCGGGCTTTCTGTTTTGGCAGCTGGGAGGGTCACGCTTGTCTACAAAGCGTCCAGCTTGCCATGTTGTACATTTCTTACTCGTCGAGCAGCATGCCTTCCACCGTTTCAAGAGATGTCACTCCATCCTTCACGAGACTCTTTGCAGCATCGCGAATGGTTACCATCCCGTTCTGTGCCGCCAGGGTTCGGATTGCGTCCTCATCGATGAAATCCCTTGACTTCAGGATAGTTTTTCTCATTTCTTTTGTCATATGGAGGGCTTCATAAAGCCCGATACGCCCGCGGTAGCCTTTGATGCAAAGGGCACATCCGACAGCGTGGTAAAATTTCGTTTCGCTGATTTCCTGGTCAGAAAACCCCACGCTCAAAAGAAAATCCTTGTCGATTTCTTCATCTATCATCTTGCACCGATCGCAGAGTTTACGGACAAGCCGCTGTGCCACGACGAGGTTAATCGTATACGCTAGGAGGAACGGTTCAATACCCATGTTATACAATCGGGTTATCGCGCTCACTGAATCGTTCGTATGCAGCGTGGAAAAAATCAGATGTCCGGTATTGGCAAGTTTTACCGCAATATCTGCCGATATTTTGTCCCTCATTTCACCCACCATCACGACATCGGGGTCATGACGGAGGAGTCCGCGCAAAGCTCCTTCAAAGTCGAGTTTATGGTTCAGCTTCACCTGCCGTACGCCCTCGATCAGGTACTCAACCGGATCCTCGATCGTAATGATGTTTATTCCGGGGTCCATAATTTCTTTTATAGCTGCGTGCTGCGACGTGGTTTTACCACTTCCTGTCGGTCCGGTAAAAATTATGATCCCTTGGGGTTTCCGGATTGAGTTAAGAAATATATTTTTTGTCGCCGGCATCATGCCAAGAGTATTAAGGTTGAGGGAATCGTCCGATCCCTTGAGGATACGGATTACAATTGATTCCAGTTTGGCTCGCAGATCGGCACAATAGATCGGCATAGTTGAAAAACGAAAACGGACCATCTTGTTGTCGATCTGCCGCTGTGCAAAACCGTCCTGCGAAAGGAATTTTTCAAACCGATCAAGATTTCGGGCACGATCTTTGATGACTGTTATTACTGCTTCAGAGCGGATATCCGCAAGAGCACTCCACAGCGAAAGTTTTCCGTCGATACGAAAATGAAATTCTGTTCGGTTCATGCTCTTCGGAATCACATGTATATCTGATGCACCCGTACGGACGCCATCTATGAGAATTCCTTCAATCATCTCATTTAGTTTTCCGCGCCCTATTTCATCTTCCAGAGATTGCGCAAGCCCTTTTTCCGACTCTTCCGCCGTCAATTCCATGAACTCCTCTTCGACATCGAGGCCCATCTGTTTCATGCCGCTGTCGAACGCAAGTTGGCGCCAGAGTTCATTCCAGTTTGCCAGGCTTGCGTGTTTTACTTCATATTTTGGAAATTGAAAAGCCCGCGCGACGGCGTGAACGTCCGGGTGAGTTGTATCAGGTGTTATAACTACAAGCTTATCGAGTCCGTTCGTATACAATTCATACGGTAGAATTTTTCTGCGAACCGCAACTTCGTAATAGTAAGGAGGTAGACTGTCAAGAAGTTGGCGGATGAATTGAAGACGACCCTTGTTCCCGAAAATTCCTGTGGGATCAACTGTCTCGAAGGAATAGTATTCAGCAATCGCGTGATAAATTGTTTCACGATCTACATCCAGATCCTCTACGAGGATATCGATGAGCCGACGTTTATCGCTTGTTTTCTTTTGTATCTCAAATGCCTGCTCAATTTTTTCGTGCGGAACATTCCCTCGTTCCATGAGTATCTGGATGAGCCGCATCGGCTGTATTTTCCGGTTCTTCACGTCATGGCCGCCATTATCGATAAAAGAAGAATTTTCATCCATTACACCCGATTCATCGGTTAATGAACCGGTAAAATCTTTTTTTTGTGCCAGGGAAATGTTTGGATCTATATTACTTTTTCCATTACCACCTCCCTCACGTGCCGGTAGAGCAGACGAGCGCCCATTACCCTGATCTAGCGGTTTTTCAGGGATATGATCCGGATTGGGATTTTTATTAACGAGTTCTCCAAAAGACTCTAGTAAATTTTTCACCTTGGATGACTTGGAATTATGCAGCATAATGACCCTCTAATAGAATAAACCTTGTAGACAATATTCAATAAAAATTTAATCTATTGTACTATAATAGAGAGTGACAGACAACACCCCGAGTGATGTAGAACAACGAAGGATCAATCCTAATGGTCAAATTTGATAAAAAAAACAGAAGGGGATATTACAAAACCCCCTATTGATAGGGGTATCTCAAAATCTGCAGGATTTCTCAATCCGGGGGTATAGGCAGGAAAGTATTACTGTATAGCGTGGGACGGCCATACACCCCCGTCCGGTGAATAGAGAAAGTTATTTCTTGTCACTCTGCCGTTGTTCTTCCAGAACCTCCGCTGCCGATTCTATGAGTTTTTGTGCTTCGTACGACTGAAGATCGCGTATCGTGTTATGAATACGTTTCATTGCGCCATCAATGCGATCAAGCCAGCGAATGATTTCCGGATCGGTCTCAAACCGTTTGCGTATTTCCTGCGTAGTAACGGCAATCACGGCGAGCGGATTGTTTACGTTGTCCTGGAGAAGCATAGTAATATCTTTGATGAGCGTGTTATAAATCTGCTGACGATCCAGTACTCTCTCGACTTTTCTCCGCTTTTCTTCTTCCTGCCGTTGTTCGCGTCTCACTCTCTGAACCTGGAGAAGTGCGGCCGCCGCCAGCCAGAGAAAGAAAAGCGAGTCAAATTCCATCACGTAATCGAGGAGGGAATACTTGCTCGTCTCCGACGAAAAGAAACTGACCGAGGTCAGGAGATAGTAGAGGTAAATAATCAATGCCGCAATCAGTACGGGGTACTTCTCGATTAATTTACGGACCGTTGTCCAAACAACCACTATGATCTTTTTCATAACCGTGTCCTATGTTGTTATTCTGGTTTCAGTTTATTGACAGGCGAACACTGAATGCAAGGGCAGTTCATCCGCAGATATTCCCACGTATATATCCCTGCGTTATGACCGTCTGCCCATTCTATCTGAATCGCATACGAGCCAACTTGTCGAATATCTATGAGCTCATACTGACGTGGATTATTTCCTTTTGGCTGCGGAGCAACTTCCCGAAGCAGGACGGTCTCACCCTGACACCCGGCACATGGGCAGAGCGAACGTAACTGGTGCAACGTGAAAGTACTTTTGTGGTTATCCTTCCACGTTATGAGTAATTCGTCCGGACTAACCCTCTTAATGTTCTGTGCTTGCATCGTACGATCAATTCATCATTTTGCCGAAAAATCCCCTTTAACCATAAAAAGCACTATGAGGATACAAAATTACAACGAGATAAGAAAACATGATCCGATATACTATTTGCATCTGCATCCATTTTTCACGAAATTTTTAACACAACCTGAACCG
>CAYGXH010000054.1:542-11183 GCA_964353675.1 uncultured Chlorobiaceae bacterium | reverse complement strand
GTATCTTTCGTGAGAGAATGGCGCGATTCATCAATGAGAAGTTGGACGAGGTTTGAATCGGACTCCGCCGGAAGCGGACAGATAAAGTACTCGCCCGCCGAAACGAAGTGAAGGTGGGGAATCGTCCCGCTCCATGGACAAAATCTGTGTCATCAAACTCAAATTTCCGATTTCAGCTTCGCAATGGCAGGGTCAGAAATCGGAAATTGTGACTATACTGATTGCTTCTTTTTCGATTTTTATCTAACTTTAAAAGTTCGTTTTCGATAGATATTTCCGGATCAAAGCTTCGAAATTTATCTTGGCGCTATTCTAAATTTCGAGGATTATCCGAGACTCCCAAAATGGGTTAAAACAAGTTTAATGGAACTTATAAAATGAAATAAGAAGCGGTTAGGAGCAAATAAAATCAACCGCAGGAACAATAAAGAATTTTTTCTACATATTATAAAGCAATACATATACTCGCTCACCTAAGTTCCTAGCCATCAGTTTTCTGATTAAAGAACCCGTGATTTATAATCAACAAGTTGATTTGTACATAAATGGAATACGTCATCTTAAGATTTCAATCGCAGATACAATTTAAACAATGAGCTAATAACAAGAATGGTATGAAAGAAAATAAAGACGGTAAAAGACTGATCATAAACCTTCTGAAATTGAAAAAATACAGAGAGGCGGCAGATCAAGCGGAAATTTTAGATAAATTATATCCAGATGATCCTGAATATTCCATTTTATACGGCGCAGTATTATTGAATGCAGGGAAATACGATAAAATGGTGAATGTTATGAAAAATGCAGTAAAAAGATTTCCCTCCGACTGGAAATGTTTTTCGATGCTTGGAGATGCATATGGTTATCTCGAGAAATGGTCGAAAGCCGAAGAGGTTTATCTGCAATCATTATCGGTTGCTTCGGGCGCATCATGCCGCGAACGGGCTCGGCTGCATTGTTCTGTTGCCAATGTACAATGGATACAGCGCCACAGGGACGACGCTCTCGCTCAGTGGCGTGAGGCGCTCGCCGTGGATCCAACCTGTAAGGAAGCACAGAAGAGTTTAAAAGAATGCACGAACGAGTATCAGGAACCAGCAGCGCCGTCGAAGGTTTTCGACGATCCGTACCATTTTCAACGAATACATACGGAGAAATATCTGCTCGAGCACGGGAAAAAAGGGTTTAAAACCATAAATGAAGCTGAAAGAGTAATCGGGGCGATTTATCAGGCATGGAATGACCGAATCGCTCCGCGGAGCAAAGAGCTGGATGCCATGACAGCGGCAGAAAAAACCGAATTGTTCGAAAGTGTTTCGGTTGATTTCAGCAAGCCGTTTATCCCGAGGATTATGCCATTGGGTGGACCGAAGGAACGGAAAAGAAAAAAACCTCCGCCGTCAAAACTAACAAAGGATGAAATGAAAGTAATAAAGCGTTTTGACCGGCAGTTTGATTTTCTTCCCTCAATGGGCGGATTGCTAACTTTAACATACGGTATTCCTGCGTTTTTTGCGTATGGATGGACTGAAAAAAGGATGAAAGAGATTGTAGCAGGGAGCAGACTGACAGAGGACGAATCGATTATTTTTCTTTGGGCATATACTATCGTGGATATGGTACTTTACACGGATAGAGTTGAGGGTAGTCAGGATGAGATTGAATTTATCCGAGAAGCTGTCGATATAGCAGAAGAATATCTATCCAACGAGTCGGCAGTGTACGTAGTAAACAGAATTCGCGTGCTTGTAGAAAATAAAAATAACGGGAATATAGGCTGAGACGTTGTTGACTGCAGTCATAAGCGCCGAGTTATAAATGAATCGGGAGTGATCGATAAAAAATAGGGAGGTTGTATGATAGATAAAAATAGTTTCGCCAAAAATTTCATGGTAAATATCTCGCCTGAAGATCTGCCGTTCGCTGATGCCCTGAATGGCGTCTTCGATTACTTACTAAGACGTCGGTGGGTATTCCTTCCTTATTCTGTGATTCCATTATCTGAGGTCGGTTTTTCACCGGAAAGAATAAGAGAGGTGATTTGCGGCTCGCCACCGAATGACGAAGAACGCGATTCGATACGCTGGGCAGTGAAGCTTACAAAAACAGTGAGCGAAACCGTAAGCAAAATTAATACAGAGAATGAGCTTGATCTCATTATCAAAGCGGGTAAGATTGCCGGAAAAAAACTTAACGATGAAAGTGCAGTCCGCGTGTTAAATAGCTTGCGTAGGCTGATGACAGAAACACCGTTGATCGAATATTATTTAAAGCGGAAGGAAGAGATTGGTCGAATAATATTTGGGAGTAACCTAACTTAGTTATATAACTATTGGATTGAATCCCATTCTGTCCAAAACGATATGAGTGGAGGGGAATTATATTACCGGCGACACATGCCGCATTATCAGCCAAGGAATGCGACATTTCACATAGTGTTTCGGTTGACTGGATCCCTTCCTCTGTTTGTTATTGAAGAACTGCGCGTCGAGCGTGAGATTTTTGAAAAGAAATTATCACGTGAGTGTTCTATTTCAAAAAGGGCGCAAAATAAACTTTATTACGAGAGGCAGTCCTTTGAAAAGTTTGATGTGTTGCTGAATGGTTCATCGACGGGTCCTCGTTGGCTTGGAGAAGCTGTCCCGGCTGATATTGTTAGGGAAGCAATTCATTATCGTGATGGTAAGGTGTATGATTTGTTTGCATATTGTATTATGCCAAATCATGTACATATGATTGTTGATGTAGGTCGGAATGGCATTCCGACATACAAAGACCTACCCCTGTCCAGGATATTACAATCTTTAAAGCGTCATACGGCTCGTCAGGCAAATAAGATTTTAAACCGGTGTGGAACATTTTGGCAAGATGAAAGCTATGATCATGTTATCAGGGATGGAAAGGAGCTTAATCGAACCATCTGGTATATTTTAATGAATCCAGTAAGTGCGGGTTTAATCGAAGACTGGATGGACTGGCGATGGTCTTATTGCAAAACAGGAATAATAGAGATGTAAACCGGATTAATAATCTAGTTATCGGAGGGGATAATATTCTATCTTACAATTCTTTGGACGGAATCCCATTCCGTCCTACTGTGCGATGGACGGAATAAAATTCCGCCCTACGGTGTTGATTTTACCCGTTAAATTTTCTACCTTCTGCAATGAGAAGACCGTTAACCTAAAGCGATGAATGCTCGTCACCACAGCATGCTATGGATTAATCTTGCACTGGCAATCTTTACTGCCAATGCAGTTATTTCACAGACGACAGAGACATTTCAACCTTCCGATCCTTCCGTCCGGAAAATCGCATTTCTGCGCGGCTCCGGACATGTAAGCAGACCAAAAATCGGTCTCGTCCTCAGCGGCGGCGGCGCGCGCGGATTGGCTCAGATCGGAGTAATCAGGGTGCTGGAAAAGTATAATATTCCGATCGACCTTATCGTGGGAAACAGCCTCGGCAGTGTGGTCGGCGGATTGTACGCATCCGGCTACACGACGGCGGAAATCGAAAGCATCGCCGTCAACACTAATTGGGCAGAATTACTGTCGTTTACCGAGGAAACGAAACGCACCGACCTCTTCGTCGGCCAGAAACAAACACAGGAGGAAGGTTATTTCTTCGTAAGGTTTAACGGCCTCGAGCCCGTTATCCCCGCGTCAATATCCACCGGTCAGCGGCTTCTCAATTTTTTTTCGTACCTCGCTCTGCAGGCGCTCTATCACCCGAATCCGAATTTTGACGATCTCAAAATACCATTCCGTGCCATCGCTACCGATCTCATATCAGGCGACAGAATAGTTCTTGAGCGGGGTTCAATCGCGGAAGCATTAAGAGCAAGCGTTACGGTTCCTCTCCTTTACTCGCCGATAGAAAAAGACTCGATGTTTATGGTAGACGGCGGTCTTCGCTCCAATATTCCCACTGACGTCGCGAGGTCTCTTGGCTGCGACGTGGTCATTGTCGTAAATTCGACGAGCAGTATGAGGAAACCAGAGCAAATGAAGGCGCCGTGGGAAATTGCCGATCAGATTATGACGATCATGATGCAGGAATCAAACCGCGATCAGCTGAGCCGCGCTGACGTCGTCATCACTCCCGCCAGCCGGGAAAGAATCGTCTCCGATTTTTCGGAGCTCGACTCGCTCATCCGGACCGGAGAACTTGCCGCCGAAAGCCAGATCGAAAATATTTTCAAGGAGATTAAAGAATATTCACAACCTCCTGTCGGAAGGATCGATACTAGCTACATGCGCGTAAATCTGACGTTCACGGGAGATGAGATCGGAAAAAAATGGAAACAGCGATTATCTGATGCAGTTCAGACAAACAACTTGACAGCGCCGCGCCTGCAGGAGATTGTTGACAGCCTGTCCGCTACCGGACGCTATGAGGACCTATATGCAAGCGTCAGGATCGGCTGGGATCAGACGGACATTATAGTCCATGCCCGGTACAGACGCCCTATCCTGGATTTTCAGTATACCGGTAATACGCTTATTGGAAATGCTGAGGTGGATAAATGCCTGCAGGATTGTCTTGGGAAAAGCGTCAATGACCCGGAAGTCGAACATGCGCTCGAGAACGTGCTTCGCCTCTACAGGGAAGAAGGCTACTCTCTTATCAGGATAGATTCTGTCTCGATCGATGACGTCAGAAGCTGTCTGACATTCGTCATCAACGAAGGCGAGATTTCCACAATCAGGTACGAGGGGAATGAAACGACCCGTGATTATATAATACGTCGAGAGCTTCTATTCCGTGAAGGCTCAGTTTTCAACATAAACGAAGCGACACAGGGTATCATCAATCTAAAGAGTACGGGATTATTTGAGTATGCGTTCCTGGATGTACGGTCTGAAAAAGGAAATCCTGTCATCGTAGTGAGAGTAAAGGAAAAGAGTTCCGAACTGATGCGAATCGGATTCCATGCCGACGATGAGCACGGAATCGTCGGAACGATGAGCATCCGCGATATTAACTTCAGGGGCGCATGGGAAGATCTCGGATTGGTCATGCGATACGGATATAGGAACAGGTTCGTACGCGGAGAATATACGGTAAACAGAATCTTCCATTCATATTTCACGTTCAATCTTAAAGGGTATTTCAAATCGCGCGATGTGTTAACGTATGAGTATGCGCCCTCTCCCGTTGCTGAACGGTGGGAACAATTCGAAAACGGGAAATACCGCGAGGAGAAGTACGGCGGTTCAGTTGCATTCGGCAGTAATTTCCAGCGGTTTGGCGATGTCACGGCTGAACTGCGGCTGGAGGGACATCGGATAAAATCCCTCTCCGGCTCGCTCACTTCCGACGACCGTTACAAGTTCGCGAGTATCCGCTTCCAGAGTACCATTGATACTGAGGACAGGTTTACCTTCCCGACGAATGGTGTTATGTTCATTATGACATTCGAATCTGCGTCTAAGTCACTGGGGAGCGATGTCGGTTTCGGGAAGATCGGAATCGTGTACGAAAACTACATGACGCCTGTCGCGAATCACACACTCAGACCCCGGATAACCTTCGGATTCGCCGATAAGACGCTTCCGCTAGCTGAGCAGTACCATCTCGGGGGCTTTCAGTCGTTTTACGGCATGCGGGAAGATGAGAGCCGAGGCAGACAGCTTTTTCTCATTAACCTTGAATATCGGTACCATCTCCCGTTTAAAATTCTCTTTGAAACATACGTTGCATTCCGCTACGATGTCGGCACCATATCCCTGATTACACAGGAGTTAAAATTCCAAAACTTTCATCATGGGATCGGGACTGCAATCGCAATCGATACACCAATCGGCGCTGCGGCATTTGGAGTCGGTAAAAGCTTTTATTTCCGTCAGGATCTTCCCAATTCTCCGGTTGCCGTCGGACCGCTGCTTTTCTATTTTTCCGTCGGTCCTCAGCTTTAAGTTTGGGGGTTCATTGCAGGTATTTCGCTCGCACAATGAATAAAGAATTTAAAATACTTGATCATCCGTCAGATCTCGGGATTGAAGCCCGCGGACCGACACTTGCGGAAGCGTTCTCAACGGCTGCCGTCGGACTGATGTCAGTTATCCTCGATCTTTCCACCGTTTCACCGGAGGAGGAAAAGGAAATCATCGTGACCGCAGGCGACGTAGAACAACTTCTGGTAAAATGGCTTTCGGAAATTCTGTACCTCTATGACGGCCGGCACTTCGTATGCAAGGAGTTTGCAATTCACCGCCTTGAGCCGACCGGTTTGCGGGCTGTGGTAAGGGGAGAAGAATTTTCGGAGGTAAAGCACCGCACAAAACTGGATGTCAAGGCAATAACATATCACCAGCTCCTGGTAGAGGAGAAGAATGACGGCGGATTGATTAGGGTGTATGTGGATATATGAGCGAAGAGCATAGAGCGTAGAGCGGGGAGCAGTGAGCATAAAGTGGAGAGTAAAACACAAAGAACAAAGTACTAGTTACCAATGACCACTGACCCGCCAAAAAGACGGCGGGCAAGCCCGCCTGCGTTACAGGTTTGTCCTGATAAACTTCGGCGGGCAGGCCAATGACGAATGACAACTGACCAATGACGCACTTTACACAAAGTACAAAGAACGAAGTACAAAAAGAGAAGAGCTGAGAGCAGAGATCGATGAGTGGATTGATAAAGAAGATTGATGATTACAGATTCCTGATCCCGAAGTCATCGCGGGAAGGAATGCGTATCGACGGCCTGATTTATGCCGACGATGAAATGATCAAGCAGATTGAGAAGGATAAGACGATTGATCAGGTCGCCAATGTTGCGACTCTGCCCGGGCTTGTCGGACATTCGCTCGCGATGCCCGATGCTCACCAGGGATACGGTTTTTGTATCGGCGGTGTTGCAGCAGCGGACCTGGATGAAGGCGTCGTTTCTGCAGGAGGTGTCGGATTCGATATCAACTGCGGGGTTCGCCTGTTGTCGACACCGCTGCATACCGATGATATCAGGCCGGAACTCGAAAATTTACTCAATCAGCTATTCCGTGATATTCCTTGCGGTACCGGCAAAAAAGGATTGCTTGCGGTGAGGAAGGATGAATTAGACGATGTCCTTTGCCGCGGAGCGCGATGGGCTGTGGAGCATGGCTATGGTACCGAGGAGGATATAGTTCGTATTGAGGAAATGGGTACAATCCCCAACGCCGACTCAGCGTGTGTGAGCGGTCATGCTAAGGACCGGGGTCATCACCAGCTGGGTACGTTGGGATCGGGTAATCATTTTCTCGAGATCCAGTCGGTAGCTGAAATCTTTGATCCGGAGACCGCAGGTGAATTTAATCTGCACAAGGATCAGATAGTCATCCTCATCCACAGTGGCTCCCGCGGTCTGGGACATCAGGTTTGCACGGACTACCTCGACATTATGCAGGCAGGAATGAAAAAGTACGGTATCGTCGTCCGGGATCGCCAGCTAGCGTGCGTTCCGATCAGATCGAAGGAAGGGGAACAGTACCTGAAAGCGATGGCAGCAGCTGCGAATTTCGCTTTTGCAAACCGGCAGTTAATTACCCACTGGACACGCGAGGTCTTTCGCAGGGTGGCAGGTACTGATGATCTGAAAATCGTATACGATGTTTGTCACAACATCGCCAAGTACGAGGAACATAATGTGGAGGGTAAGCGTAAAAAAGTTTTAGTGCACCGTAAAGGCGCCACCCGTGCATTTCCGAAGGGCCATCCCGCACTCCCTGACGAACTGCGGCACACCGGACAGCCCGTTCTTATACCGGGAAGCATGGGAACGTGTTCGTATGTACTCGTCGGCACCGATCGCGCCATGCATGAAACGTTCGGCTCTTCATGTCATGGGGCAGGGCGCGCTAAAAGCCGTACTCAGGCAAAGAAGGAAACTTCAGCCGATGAATTACTGAAGGAAATGAAAGGAAAAGGGATATATGTGCGTAGTGAGACACGCGCAGGATTGACCGAAGAAAAACCGGATGCGTATAAGGATGTTGGCCGGGTCGTGGATGTCGTCCACGGCGCTGGAATAGCCCGTAAGGTAGCAAAACTTGTTCCCCTCGCTGTCATGAAAGGGTGAAGCACATTGTTAACGGCAAATCAGGAGAAAGCTCTCGATTATACACGCAACCTCTCTGTAATAGCGAACGCAGGAGCAGGCAAAACAACCGTCCTCATACAACGTTATTTAAAAATTCTTTCCACAACCGATACACAAGTTAAAGAGATCGCGGCAATTACGTTCACCGAAAAAGCGGCGAGTGAACTGAAGAAAAAAATTGCCGATCAGGTTAAGGAGGCGCTACTCGGCAAAAGCGAAGAGAATATCCACCGGCGGTGGGCAGTGGTACGGGACCAACTGACCTCTGCGAATATCGGCACCATCCATTCATTCTGCGCTCAACTGCTTCGCGAGTATCCGGTGGAGTCCGATGTGGATGCATCCTTTTCTGTCCTCAACAATTTTGACCAATTTGCGTTCGAAGAAGAAGCCATCCGTGGCGCCATCACCGGTATGCTTACAGATGCGAACAATCCCGACAGACGGAAGAGTATACTGACACTCCTCAGATCGGTCGATAGGAAGACAGCGGAGCAGTACTGCCGGATCTTCCTCAGGAAACGGGAACAGGTTGATCGTGTCGCCGGTACGTACAACTTTTCTTCACCTGCCGAGGTTTCGGAAAAAATGCATATCGCCCTTGTCCGATACATGAGCAATTACCTGACACACTCACGCTGGGAGGAATTCCTCGGTAAAATTCTTGAACATTCCGACAAGTTCGGGCAGATGCAAAGTGAAATGCGGCAATGGCATACTCTACGCGAAGAGCGAGAAAAAGTTGAGTTCTTTTATAGAATCATTGATAATGTTTTTACAAAGGATAACGAACCAAGAGCAACACTGAAGAAGTCCCTAACAGACCCGTCTGCTGTTGAATCGGATATCAACCGGCTAAAACTCATTCACGCGTACGCGTCAGCAATGGATGGTTGCCGTGATGAAAATAAGGAGGATCGGGGAAATAAGGCGCTCTTCAACACACTCGGTCCGATGTTCGACTTCTATCGGGAAGCTCTCCGCCGGTACGAAGAAAAAAAAGGAGAATACGGTTACCTCGACTTTGAAGATATTCTCCTGAAAACACGTTCGCTTCTTCAGAACAATGAGATCGCGAAAGCAGTATCCGCAAAATTCAAGTACATCCTCGTTGATGAGTTTCAGGATACGAACAGATTGCAGTATGATATTATCCATTCATTGGCGCTTGCCGACCATCCGCTCAACCTCTTCATCGTCGGTGATGCAAAACAATCGATATACGGGTTCCGGCACGCGGAAGTGGAGGTCTTTGAGAGGGCCGACGCTGAAATAAGCCGGACGAATCTGGGACAGAGTATCGTCCTTGAAGAGAGCTTCCGGCTTTTGCCCAATATTATTGATTTTGTTAACAGGGTCTTCTCACGGTTAATGGAGCCGGACATCACCGACTTCAGAATTCCATACAACGAGTTAGTGCAGGGGAGGGCAAGTAAAACCGATGGTGTTGTCGAATTTTTATTCGTTCCACAGGCATATGAGGACAAACCCGGCGGGGTTGAGCAGGACGATGCGATTGCAACTGAATGCCGCATGATTGCAGAGCGGATCATCGATCTCGCTCGGGATGGACCCGTAATCTACCGCGGTCGCAACGAAGATCCCGGTTCATTTGAATTTCGTGATGCAGCAATTCTCCTTCGTGCCCGTACACACCTGCGCACACTCGAGAAGACTTTGAGGGAATATAATGTTCCCTACATCCTCTCGGGAGGAATCGGGTACTTTCAGACACAGGAAGTGCTGGATGTCGTTAATTACCTTAAATTTCTTTTAAATCCCGATGACGATATAGCGCTTGCCGGTATTCTCCGTTCCCCATTCTTTGCCGTGTCGGATGCCGACATTTACTCTATTGCCCTTACGGGTAATGCTTCGTTATGGAAAAAACTGGATGCCTTCGGCAACCAATCACCATCCGGACGTAGATTAGACGATATACTCGCTATTCTGCATAACCATATGGATATTGCAAAGAGGTTGTCTATCCCTTCCCTTATCCAGCGCATAATCGTTGATACGGGATGGATAGGAATAATGGCAGGTCTGCCCACAGGAGAACAAAACATCGCGAACATCGATAAACTTCTTCGAATGGCGAGAGAATTTGAACAGCGGGGTTATCCGAGTCTATACGATTTCGTTCAACGTCTGGTACGTCATACGGAGGACGAACAACGTGAGGGACAGGCGCCCCAGGATGTACAGGGGAATTGTGTAAGGGTAATGACAATCCATTCTGCAAAGGGACTGGAATTTGGCGTTGTTTTCCTCCCTTTCCTTCATAAAAATTTCCAGAGTGATAAGGCGCCTTTCATTGATACAGACTACGGTATCGCATTTCCCGTCAGGGACAATGAGAATGTCGAAGAGAAACTCGAACCGGCTCTGATGAAATTTCTCAAAAGCCGACAGACCAGCCGTGTTCAATCGGAAGAGAAGAGAATTCTTTATGTCGCCTGTACGCGGGCGCGCGACATGCTTATCTTGTCCGGAAATTATAAACCAAAAAACGATACATCTTTTGGTTATTATCGTCCCGATTTAAAGTCAGAAGAT
>CAYGXH010000054.1:0-532 GCA_964353675.1 uncultured Chlorobiaceae bacterium | reverse complement strand
AAAAACGATACATCTTTTTTAAAGTGGATCATTGAATCCCTGGGAATAGAGGATCACGTTGAATCTTCAGGAACACTGCGGCTGGATGCTGCTCCGATGAAGGTATTAGACCGCTCGAAAAGTACCATTGTTAATACTCTTCACGCGCTTACAATTTCAGTTAAACGACAATTAAAAGGCGGAAAGCCTATTGAATGGAACCGGGAGACGAAATCACGAGAGAGCGAATCTAAAGAGTATCAATTAGCGCAGGTCAAGGGGAGTATCAGTGGTGAGTTTTATTCCGCAACACAGATAGCAACATACCTTGAATGTCCGAGGAAGTTCTATCTGAAATATCACCTCGGAGTACCGGAGTTTTCGCCGCGACCTTATCGTTTCTACGAGGATGAAGAATCAAACGACATGCTCAAAGGCGACGTTGAGGGCACACTTACCCACAGCGTCCTGCAGTCGATCCGAAGAGTGGATCTTTCGGACCAGGAGGTGACAGAGGAAATCCACCGTGCCATGATGAAGAGTTTGTCGGCGT